>JAYTHM010000382.1:0-12691 GCA_043732645.1 Frankiales bacterium | reverse complement strand
CGCGTGGGCATGATGGCTTCGTATTCGACGGGGGTCAATCGGGCGAGGGCGGCTTGTCGTCGGCGTCGGTGGTAGGTCCTTTCGATCCAGGTCACGATGGCGATCCGGAGCTCGTCGCGGGTGGCCCAGGCGCGCCGGTCCAGGACGTTCTTCTGGAGCAGCGAGAAGAAGCTCTCCATCGCCGCGTTGTCGCCGGCAGCACCGACGCGACCCATGGATCCGACCATGCCGTGACTGTTCAGGGCGCCGACGAGCTTCCGACTTCGAAACTGCGATCCTCTGTCGGTGTGCAGCACGCAGCCGGCCACCTCGCCGCGTCTGGCTACGGCGTTGTTGAGGGCGTTCACGGCGATTCTGGACTTCATCCGGGAGTCGATGGAGTAGCCGACAATCCGGTTCGAGTAGACGTCCTTGATCGCGCAGAGGTACAGCTTGCCGTCACCGGTCCAGTGCTCGGTGATGTCCGAGAGCCACAGCGTGTTCGGGGCGTCAGCGGTGAACTCGTGCCGGATCGCGCCGTGCTTGTCCAGGGCGGCGCACAGGTCGTCGTGGACCGGCGGGCCGGGCCTCCTGCCGTTCTTGCCGCGTTTCTTGCCGAACACCGACCACCAGCCCAGCTGCGAGCAGATCCGCCACGCGGTGCGCGGGGCCATCGCTTCACCGGCGTCCTTGGCCTCGTCGACCAGGAACCGGTAGCCGAACTCCGGGTCGTCGCGGTGGGCGTCGAACAGCGCGTTCGCGCGGTGGGCGTCGAACAGCGCGTTCGCGCGATAGGCCGCGACCAGCTCGGCGTGGGCGACGGGCTTGGCGAGCCAGCGGTAGTAGGGCTGGCGAGCGATCTTCAGCACCCGGCACGTCACCGTGACGGAGATACCGCCCTCGGCCAGCTCGCGGACGAGCGGGTACATCATTTTCCCGGCAGGTTCGCCTGCGACAGATAGGCAGCCGCCCGACGCAGGACCTCGACCTCCTGCTCCAGCAGCCGGTTGCGGCGCTTGAGTTCGCGCAGATCCCCAGCCTGCTCGGCCGTGACGCCCGGCCTCGCACCGTCCTCGACGTCGGACTGACGGATCCACGTGTTCAACGTGGTCTGGTGGATCCCGAAGTCCTTCGCGATCTGCTCCCGCGGGGTCTTCGGGTCCCGACTCCGAGCGACGCGCACGACGTCGTCACGGAACTCGCGGGGATAGGGCTTGGGCACAGCGACATCCTCTCTAGCCTGCCAGTCGGGCAAGCCAGATCAGTTGTCACCTATCCGTGCAGCAGACCCCATGGCCTTCTCGGCCTATCACACCGGCGAGTCGTTCATCTGCGTACAGCTACTCCAGGCCATGGCCTTCGGTCGCCCGACGGCCGACGTTCTCGCGGATATCGGTCGGCTGCGGGCCAACGTACGGAGTCGCACCAACGGCGTCGCCGAGGCGACCGATGTGTCCGAGAACAGCTTCGAGCGGCAGCTGCGCGAGCTGGCCGGGCCACCGGAACTCTCGGCACACCGCCGCCAGGTCGTTGCCCTCGCCCAGCAGCCTGTCCGCCGTCGCCAGCTTGCAACGACCTGCCCCGCGCCGTGCCGCTTCCTCGTCGTCACGGTCATCGAGCCTTTCTGCCCGCATCGGGGCACTCAGACTGGCACTCCGACCGGACATACAAACCGGGGTCACGCCACTGCCGCTACCAGGCTCGAACGACGGGTCCGTGACCTCCGCGAGCAGCAGCGTCAGATGGGCGGCTGAATGCTCCGCGGGCTCAGATGATCACCGGGGCGAGAATTCGACGGACCTGCGATCATGACTGCGTGCTGATCCTCGGGACGTCGCGAAAGGCCAACCGCAGTGAACAGAGGATGCTCGACGCACTGGCCGCCCTCGGAACCGGCATCGTTCTGGCGAACGCAATGATTCCGCCAATGCCGGACAGCGGCCGGCGCGGCAGGGAGACCGACGCCGTCGTCATCTGCGCCGGCGGGTGCGTCTGCCTAGAGGTCAAGGGGACCGCTCAACAGGGGCTTCTCGTCCCAATGCTGAACGACGACTGGACGATCGGCGGGGAAGCGGCCAACTTCCACGGCGGCGCGAACCCGGTCCAGCAGGCCCGCGTGCCGGCCCAGATGCTCGCCGGCATCGCGCGCCACCACGGGCTCGAGGTCGGGTTCGTGCGCGCGGCCGTCCTCGTCGTCGCGAGGATCGAGCCAATCCTCGAGGACGTCGGCGGAGTCATCGCCGTCAGCGACCTGACCCGTCTTGGGGAACTCGTCGCCACACCCCAAGCATCGACGCTCACCCGCGAGTCGATCCTCGGCCTGATGCGAGTGCTCGAGTTCAGCTCCGACGACCCGAACATCGAGGAAGAACTCGGTCGCATCACTGCCGATCCCCCCGCGGCCGACGAACTAGCGCGCTCCGACAATCATCCGTCATCCGACGACCACGGCGACAGGGCCTGGCAGATCACACCGATCGCCAAGCCGGTAGTCGATCGCACCCGAGCTGTGGGCCCCGGCTCCGAGCGTCGCATGATCCGCGACACCCAGGACGGATGCTTCGTGACCGACCTCGGCGACGGGACCTACCTCATCGTCTCGCCGAACAACGAACGATCCGTCCGCGTCCGCGCGGCGCAGTACCGCGATGACGCCCGGCCCCTCCACTGGCTGGCGTCTGGCGGCTAGAAGTGCTGGATCGTACCCGTCAGATTGACGTTGCGTGGGTCTCCATCAAGGTGCCAGGCGGTCAGGTCAATGATCTGGTTGCGCTGGACGTCAACCTGGACCGCGAACGCGCTGCCCTTCTCCTGGGGCTTGCCCATGTCGCCGGTCAGCACCGCGACGAGCCGGGCCAGGTCCGGGTCGTCTGTTCCGGGGTTCTCCGGTGTGTCCTCGAAGATCACGATTCGCCACGCGTCCACGTCGTGCAGCCACGAGAACCGGTGTGGTTCGCTTCGGAACGGCAGCGACTGCTGCGCATTGAGGACGTAGGACAGGTGGTGCTTGTCGGTCGCCGGATCGTACCACTCGACTGCATAGCCCCGCGAGCTGATCGAGTTTAGCGTGATTGAGATCAGTCGCTGCAGCATGGCCCGGTTGTGGCCCGTCTCGGCGGCCAGTCTGGTCAGCAGCACTTGAGCGCTGCCGTCGCTCCAGTCCACCTCCGCCGCAGACTGGACACGCATTTCCTCGCAGACCGTCGCCTCGAGTGCGAGCTTCTGCGCCCAGACCGCAGCACCCATCGCAACGAGCTGGTCGGGGTCATTGCCAGCCCGGATCTCCTCGAGTCCGAACTCCGACAACACGCGTTCCCGAATTGCCGGGGTATGCGTCGTGCCGCCGACGAAGAGGACTTTGCGAGGGGTCACGCCGCGCCGATTCCTCGCCTCGTCCATCGCGTCCCGGGTGATGTCGATGCACCGCCCGATGAGGGTGTTGAGACTCCGCTCCATGTCGTCGCGGGTCAGGGTCACGTTGTGCATGTTTGACGCGTTATCGCCGTAGCCGTACACCGGTATGTTCGCCACGGTAGTCGCGCTAAGCAGCTCGCGGTTCCGTTCGACATCCAGCAGGAGCCGGGCCTTCGTCGCCGGATCTCCGGTCGGCGGTGAGGCATCGGGAAACGCCGTGAGGAACTCATCGGTCAGGTACTGAGACAGCGTGTTGTCGAAGTCGCGCCCACCGAGCATCGCATCACCCTTGATCGACGCGACGTCGATCCGATTGCCGTCGACGACCACGACGACGGTGTCGAACGTGCCGCCGCCGAGATCAAAGACCAGGACCGGCTCGTCGAGTCTTTCCGCCAGCGGCTGGAAGAGGTAGCCCAGCATCGCGGCTGTCGGTTCGTTGATGATGTCGAGCACCTCAAGTCCAGCCCGCTCGCCAGCCTCCCTGGTGCGGCGACGTTCTCGTTCACCAAAGTATGCGGGAACAGTGATGACAACCTCGTCGACCGCCATGCCCGTCACATCGGCCGCGCGGTCACGCACGTAGCGGAGCAGGATTGAGGAGAGGTCGACTGGGTCGAAGGTCTCGCGTCCGCGCGATTCCGGAGCGAACAGGTAGTCCGCGTGGGTCTCTTCGAGGTTCATCTTTCGCTTGAAAACTTGGGCGCAGCTCTTTGCGCGGTGGCCGAGGTTCTTCGCCTGCATCCCCACGATCTGGCTGTCCTCGTCGAAGAGTATCGCCGACGGAGTGACCAGACCGTCCGGTAGTTTCACGACCTGCGCATTGCCGTACCACCCGCGATCAGGTTGGAAAGGCGCGATCATCGCGATGGCAGTGCGAGTCGTCCCAAGGTCGATGCCGAACGCGTTCTTCACGAGTTCCGCCCGCCCGTGCCAGGGAATCTGTGCCGCTTCTCCCTGACCGGCGCAGCAGTCGTGTCGACGGTCTCCGAACCGTCTCTCACATCGACCGGCAGTGGGGTTGGAGCTTCACGATCCTCTTCCAGGTCCCTGGGCCTGCGCACGGCGACGGCTCGCTCCTCAGCCTCGACGTCGAAGACGTCGTCGCGGGATCGCGGCCGGGACGGCGGGGACGGCGGGGACGGCGGGGACGGCGGGGACGGCGGACCTTGTCTCGCAGGCGGTGCCACCTGCGTCTCCACGAAGTGCGCCATGCGAACCGAAGCGATGCTGATCAGAGAGCCATCGGACCACTCCCACCCTGGCGCGAGAACCACAGCAACGCGGCCGTGCTCGGCAACGAGCGAAGTCGCCTCGACATCGGGCGCCGACCGGTGCCGCGTCGGATCGAACACGCTTCCCCTGGCAGGCTCGATTGCGCGTGCACCCAACTGTTGGAGCGCAGCTCGCAAATTCTGGCGTTGACCGACGAGCATGCGTTGGACCTCGTCCTCGGTCCGCTCGATCAGATTGCCAAGTTGCTCGTCGACGACGATCAGGGCCCGAACGGCAGCTTCCCCCTGGCCGGCCGTGCCAGATGAGGTCTTCTCCGAGACCTCTCGAGCGACGTGCGCTGCCGATCGCTGAACGACGTTGGTGAGGTCGGCGAGTTCCCCGAGCACCTCGTTGTGCTGTCGGTGCAGCTGATCCACGAGCGTGGCGACGTCCGTCCGGAGCGAGGACGCGGCGTCGTTGGCGCGCTTGACCGCCTCAGTGTTCGTCAGCACGACGACTTCGCGCGCGTATGCCGACGCCTGGTCTATCGCTTCCAGCGCCCGCTTCAGTCGATCTTCGTCCGGCATTTATACTCCATTGATCAGGTCGTTACATCTAGACGGATGAAACTAGTGCCTGCCTCACGCGCACGCACGTAGGATGTGTTGCACAGGTCGCTGCCCTTTCCCTTTAAAGCTGGGCCAACCAGAAAAGGGGCCGAGGATCACCGCGGTACTCGTCCGCCGAAACCAGACACCCCACCTGATCGCTGTCCCTGCGGATGAGGTAGTAACCATCGCGTAGATCCCAGATCGTGCACGAATCGGCCCGGTCCCGAATCACCGGTTGGGGCAACGGCGCCTGCGCAGGCTCGCTGTTCGCCGCCGCTCTGTCCCCAGCGAAGGAATCATGCCGGTCCAACGGCTCCGGCGGCGTGGCTGCAGGCGGTGGCGGTGGTGCCGTTGCTGGCGGGACTAATGGCGTCCGCGCGGGACTGCCCGGAGTCGCGACCAGGTCGATGGATGCAGGACCGCCGTTGTAGCAACCCCAGACATGGCCGTCGACGTCATCGACATCCGCATTCGTGACGAGATCCGTCACGAATGCCACGGTCTCCTCGGTGATCTCGCCCGTCAGATCGGGAACGACCGAGCGAGCGCGGTCGATGAAGGCATGGACGCTCGCCGTGTCGGGTCCGTGGACCAGCCACATCCCCGGCTCGGCGCGTAGCGGGTGGGCCGAATAGCACCCCGACTCAGTGATGAACGCATTCACCCGGGAGTGGCTCCTCCCGATTAGCAGTCCAGCATTCTCGGCTCCGGCGACGAGACGGCCGAACGCACCTTCGACCTTGCCGAGGAGGATCGAGACACCCTCGTCCAGGGCGGACGGCTCGGCAACGATCGTCACCGAGTGGGACGCTGCGTCGTAGTCGTAGTGCCACACGCCCGGCGCTGCGCTGGCGGCGCGGATGGTGTCCCCGCCTCTGCCGATCACCAGCCCTGCCTTGGACGGATCGACCACGACATTCGCGGCGGGGAGGGATAGAACTTTCTCCAACGCCGTGGCGGTTGCTCGGGCCGCTTCCTCGGTGTCGACCGTCGCGACCACGCGATCGTCGATGATCGACAGCGATGTCGCGCCGAGCTTGACTTCGAGGCTGACTGCGTCTCGGCACAGAATATCAGTCCAGTGTGGCGGAACGGCCGCACTCACCCGTGCGGCCGGCGGGACCAGGTCGAGCATCCCCGGCTGTCCCGGGCCGCTCGGTATCGACCCCGCTGGTGTCGACCAGAGATCGCGCAGGCTCACCTGGAGTTGGACTCTGCCGTCGTGTTCGCCGACGCCCCGCACCGTCGCGTAGACGAGTTCGCCCTTGTGGATCGCCAAGCTGAGGTCCGTCACACCGAGGTCCTTGGCCCCGATCGTGCCTCCGGTCCCGTCGCCTGCGCGTAGGAACGCCCGCGCACCGTTGGGCAGAAGCCCGGAGACAACCATCCAGAGGCTGGACCCGGGCAGGTATTTCGCTGTCGCCTCCTCGAGCGTCAGCAGCGGCAGATCGAGGAGTAATCCGAGTGTCAGATCGGCCGGCACGAACGTCAGCGTGTCCGACACAGCCGTGCGACGACGCACAGCGTGACCGTCGATCCGCGGCGGCAGCCCGGCTGACGAGGCATCGAGACCGATCGAGCCTGGCCTGGTCGTGGTGCGCAGTGCGAATCGGCCTGCTCGGACTCCGCCCGCCATCCGGTACAGCACCCGATAGGTGCCGCGGTGCCCTTCGCGCTCCGGCCCGACCTCGATCTCAACGGGGTCGCCGTCGCTCAGGCCTTCATGGTCGGGGAACGTATCGGGCGTCCTGTCCTGCCGCCACGCCGGGCGCAGAGTCAGCTCCGCGGAACCGGGCAGGAGCGTGTAGCCGGAGACCTCGTACCACTGGCCATCGATCGGGTTGCCGTCGACGACTCGTGAAGCCGGAAGTTCAACAGTGGATGTGGCCCACGCCAGCTTCAGCCATTCACCGACCCGATCCTCGATCGCCGCGGGATCCCGGGCAGCTAGTTGGTCCGCGCACTGGTCCCACTCTCCCGCGCGGCACCTGGCACACACCCGGCATGCGTTGACGTAGTCCTCGTCGTTCGCGAGTGCGGCCAGCGTGAGATCGGCGTCCGGATCCTCTGGTTCTTCATCCTCCTCGCTGACCGGTGTGGGCCAGTGGGTGTCGCGCCCGGGGTGGGCGTCGAGTTCGACGGTGTCCAGAACTGCCGCCTCGTCCTCGTGCTCGTCGCCGTCTTCCTGGCTGGGAGCGGCAGGCATGGCCGGCGGCGGAACCACAGGTTCTGGCTTGATTGCGACCCGGAGGTCGCGCCGGCCCGGAAAGAACGATAGTGGGGCGCGAAGCCCGGCCGGCCAGGCTGCTTGCAGGTTGGCGAGCATGCTTCGTTCCGGCTGGACCTGTCCGTAGACCGAGGCCTTGATGACGAGGTCCAGCGGGTCATGTTGGTCCGACCCTGGCTCCCGCGCCGGCGGAAGCGCCCAACTCTCCACTTTGACGAGGTTGGCGAGGTAGGTGTCGTTGCCGTTGTTCTTGCGCTTGAACGGGATGATGTGGCCGCCGAACCCCTTGACAATCGTCGACCGATCGACGACACCGGTCACGACGTGGCGTCCGCTGTGGGTCGTCGCCGAGTATTTGCCGTCCTCGGCACCGTCCGATAGGAATGCCATCGACGCAAAGGCTCGGGTGATCGCTGCTCGAGCGCGACGCACGAGGGCGGGTTCGACGAAGCGCTTCACCTCCTCCTTCATTGCCGGAGACAGCGCTTCGAGCACTTCTCGACGCACCTCCGCCGCACCTAGGAGGAGGTGGTCGTTGATCCACCACCTTCGTGACAACTCGGCACGGCGCTCCGACGGTTCCCACGACGGCAGGTCGGGGTCGAACCGCTCCCAGATCGCCATGACCTGCAGGACGAGTTCGGCGTCGTCGCTGCATCCGGCGGCAATCGCCCGGTGCCGTTCTGCGGCCTCCAGCTGCCATTCGGCCGGCCACGCGGGGTCGCTGATCAGGATCCCCTTGGGCCCGACCAATGTGGTCCTGTTGAGCAGCTTCACGATGGTGGCGACCTCGGGCACGCAGGCGAGCCGGTCGGCATGCAGCAGCGCGATCTTGCTCGCCTCGCTCCCGAGGGTGGGAGCGCGGGAGAAGTCCCTGCCGAACGGGGTCGGATCACCGAACTCGTCGGTTGCTCCGGCGCCGCGCAGCGAAACATCGGCCCGGTTCAGCTCCTCCAGGAAGATCCTGCGCGACTCCGCGGCAGCCTCGTACTTGGTTCCCGCGATGCCTTCGTCCTTAGGCGACAGACCGGGCGTGTGGGGCCAGCTGCTGGGCCAGAACTTCGCCGGCCAGTCGAAGTTGACGACGTCGTCGATCCCGCCGAGCTTCGCGGTCATGATCAGGTCTTCGAGGTTCGAGCGAGTCGATCCGGGCGCGGTGTCCGGCGCCAACGACAGGAACTGCTCCTTCGTGTAGAGGGGGAACGCCCAGCCTGGCGACTTGCGACCCACCCGACCCCACCGTTGGCGAATGCCCGCCTGGCTGTGCAGGTTCGTGAACACGCCGCCTTCGGCCAGCTCGGGGTCCCATTCCTCCTGGGCGATGAGCCCGGAGTCGACGACGAACCTGACGCCCTCCACGGTCAGCGACGTCTCCGCGAGGTTCGTCGAGATGACGATCTTGCGCGGTTCGCCCTTCACCTGGGCCTTGAGGGCCTTCACCTTCACATCGGACGGCAGCGTCGAGATCAGGGGGTAGACCCGGGCCCTGTCACCGTCGAGCCCGTGGTCACCACCTATCCCCAGTCCGCGCTTGATGATGGCGATGGCGTCCTCAATGTTGCGCGTCGTCGGCAGGAAACCGAGGACGTCTCCGTAGATGTCGGCCTCGTCCAGACCGTTCACCAGGTCGACGATGTATTCGGCGAGAACCGTCGGCGCGACCTTCGACCAGGCTGCGCCCCATGCGGCGGGCGTGGCGTACTGGGCGTCGTAGCGTGCTGGGTCGAAGCGCAGCGGCACGAGTCTCGCAGTCGTCTCGTGCAGGAGCTCGGGCCACCCGACGCCCTGGGCGCCTTCGTAGGTCGACAGCACCTCGTCGGCCTTCAGGGGTGGAGCCAATGCAGCGAAGTGCGTGGTGTCCGTGACGAATGCGGACGTGAACGCATCCGACGCGTGGTCCTCCGTAGTCCGGAGCGGCAACCCCATGCCCACGACGTCCGTCCAGCGCTGCGAGGTGTCGTCGTCGCCGGGATGCACGGCGTCTAGGTCCGGGAACAGCGGGAAGCCGTATCCGATGGTCTTTTCGGCATCGACGTTGTAGCAGTCGGCCTTCTCCTCACCCCCGAAGTATTCCAGGTAAAAGTCCACGTCGAAGGTGGCCGAGGTGATGATGACCCGAAGGTGTGGGTATCGCTCCACGGCGCGCTTGAGGTAGCCGAGGATGAAGTCGATGTTGGTCGAGCGTTCGTGGGCTTCGTCCACGATGACCGTGCCGATCGAGCTCAGCCGGCCTTCACGGAGCCAGTTGATCATCGTCCCGTCGGTCACGTAGATCAGCTGGCATGACTCGTCGTGTGCCCTGGCGCCCTTGACCTGGTAGCCGACGGGATATCCGGGGCCGACGCCTCCGGCACCGGAGAGCACCTCTCCGACGTATGCCGCCACCCCGGTGGTGGCCTGCACTCGCGGCTCGGTCACGACGATCGGCCCGAGGGCTGCCAGATCGAACGGCGCGCTGTCGGGCGGGTCGAGCAGTCGGTACGGCATGAAGGTCGATTTGCCGGTACCCGTGCCGGCCTTCGCGATCAGTACCCGTCGCTTCTTCAGCTTCTCGAGCATGATCAGGATGTCCCCGTCGGTCATGCCGACGTTCGCGTCGCTGAGGTTGTAGCCGGGGCGGTCGGACACCTTGTGGGCAGTCGGCATCGGACCGAGACCGCCGAAGGGTCCGGTCGGTCCGTTCGCGCTGTGGGCTCCGACGGCCTCGCCGATCGTCTGAAGATCGATGTACGGGACCGCCATGCCCTGGATGTTGATCCTGTGTCGAGCACGGTGGCGCTTGCACCGGTCGGACCGAGTCTGCCCACGGTCGAGCTTGGCGGCAGCTGCGCGCTCGTTGTAGACGAACTCCCTGTCGAAGTCCGCCGGCAACTCCTCGACCGAGGTGCCTAGCTCCCGTGCGCGCTCTTCCCGCAGGCAGTCCTTGCACACCGCCTCGCGCATGACGCTGCGCGACACCCCGCGAGGACCGCCGGACTCAGCCATGGAGCGACCCTCCGGACGGTAGGACGGCCCATGGGTCACCCGGCTCGTAAACTGTCGCGGCAACTCCGCCAGGAACCGATGGCCTGCCCTTCACGAAGAACATCGGGACCACCTCCAGGTACCCGGGGTGGTCGTAGAGAACCTCGACCACCGCGCGCAGCAGCCCGACCAACGCCGTCTCCAGCCCGGTCTGGTATAGGTAGATCCGCACTCGTCGACGTCCGTCCTGTGTGAGTGCCTTGAGTTGTTTGAGACTCGCGTGATGCACGTAGTCGTCGGTCTGAGCCGCAGCGCGCGCCTTCGATACGTCCGCATTTCGCAGCCATGCTCCGTCGACCACGGCGTCGAGTTCGGTGTGCCGGATCGAGAGCAGAGCGAGCCGCAGGACGATGCCCCCTGCGCTGGTGACCGTGTCATCGGGTTCGAGGTCGGCGCGAAGGTTCAGACATCTCAACGGGAAGTCCGTCGACGCGCGGGACCCGTCACGATAGAGCACGGGCACGGCGATGGCACTGGTGCCGATCACCTGCTTGCGCAGCTCTTCGGTCAGGACACGGTTGTGTACACCACTCGGGCACAGGGCGGTCGCCCGATCGCGTCCCGGCTCAGCGATCGCTTCGGCCAGCTGGGTCCGGAACCGTTCGGCGACAAGCTCGCGTCCCCACAGGTCGTCTCGGATCTCCACCGCCAGTGCCGGCGGCGGCGCCTCCTGCGACGACAACAACGGAATCATGCGCTGACCCGGTTCCAGCGGAAGGTTCACTGCAACGAGGACATGCCCGTCGACACGAACTGGGACCGGCGACGGCGAGTGCGGCTGCTGGTCGCGTAGCTGTGCGTTCCCAGCGGCCAGCGCCACGGTCGCTCTGGTCTCCACAGCGCTGCACAGGGTCTCGTAGGCCACGATCTCGGTTCGTTCGCCTGGCTCACTCTTCGAAGCTCGCCGATGCGCCGATTCGAGGTCCCGCACCAGCGCGTCGATCTCCCGATCCAGCGGAAGTGCGATGGTGAGCGCACGTTCGGTACTCATGTTCGAGCGATCCTTGAGTTGAGCAGGTTTGCCTCGGTTGCCTTGTCGAGGTCGGCCAACCGGTCGGGGCAGGCGAGGACGGGGACGTCGAGGACGGCATGCGACTCGGCGATGTCCCGCGGCACCAGGAGCGCCGCCGGGCGGGATCGGAGCTCGAGCCGGACCCTCTCGATGACCCCGCGGGTCACAAGCGACCGGGGGAAAACAGTGATCTCGTCGACGGTCGTCGTGAACGCATCCGGCTGGGTGTACAGCCAGGGCAGGCCCGTAGAGGCGACGAGGTTCCTGAAGTGAACCGATGCGGCCTCTCCGTCGACATTCCACATGACCCCTTGCCGGTCGTCCTCGAGGACTCGAAGCCCCGACGTCGACCCGGCAGAGTCACGATTGTTCAGTCGGTTGTAAACCATCGCGCTCATCGCCGCAGCGCGGCACGTCTCGGATTCGGCTTGCCTCGCCGAACGGTCGGACCAGTGCGCTCCGCCCGACACTATCGACCCCGTCCGGGGTCCCGTCGCGAGCATGAAGTCGAGTTCGAGCGCGTGCCACGTCCCAGTCAGGAGGGCGAAGCAGATGCGCTCCGGCGCCAGCCCCTCGTGCGCGATCGCAGAGTCGACCCGGGCACGGAGGTCGCTGGGCATCGGTGTGACTGCGCGGAAGAGGTCACGAGCCTCCGCGGGACTGATCGCTTGAGGATCGTAGACACCGACGGCGATGCCGACCGTCCTTGCGAAGCGGCGAATTGCAGCCGGTACCTGACCCTCCGGATGTCCGGTGATCTTCGTGCCCGCACCTGAGGGCTGGCATGGCCGGTCGAACCGGATCTCCATGGTGCCGCCAACCTTGAACGCGTCACACAGCATGAGCGCCGTCAGTGCGCGGGTGGCCTCGTTCGTCGCGACGTGCGGCACCTCGCACGTCTGCCATGCTACGACGCCAAGGCCGTTGAACGCCGAATCCTGGTTGAACGCGGCGAGCGCGACGATGACGTTCTGACAGGCGATCCGGACCGGCCGCACGATGAAGTCTCGGGGACGTCTGTCGTTGGAGATGAATGCGTCTTGGTACGCCTCGCCGATCTCAAGGACGCGTGTCCACCCCGTTGCGCGATGCCGCAGTTCCTCGGCGACCGAGAAGACGTACTCGTAGGCGTCGGTGTCCAGGAGCGCCGCCTGGTGCTGCTCGTCCTTGACGTCGAGGTGCCAGCGAACGACTGCCCCTTCGCCGGCA
>JAYTHM010000381.1:0-4029 GCA_043732645.1 Frankiales bacterium | reverse complement strand
CCCACGGCGACAGCTTGTAGGACCACTTGTAGAGATCCATGTTGGCGTGCAGGCAGCCGCCCTGCTCGTGGGTCACCTGGTCGGCACGGGCGGGCTGCAGCAGGTTCAGCGGACGGGCCGACGGTGTGAAGAACCGGAACGCGTCATGGCGTGTGCAGCGCAGGCCAAGAGCCTCGACGACATCATTGGTCCCCTTGTCCCCAGCCGAAGTGGCCACTGGCGGTGCCGTGGTTCGTCCTGGTAGGTCATGGCCCACTCGTGCAGCCCGAAGCACCCGAGCTGGGCCGGCCGGGAGGCCGTTGCGGCTATCAGGTCGACGACCCAGCGCGCCCGGGCTCGGACTGCCTCGGCAGGCTCGTCGCACCAGGGCTGCGGCCCATGGTGGTCGGCGAGCACGACACCGAGGCCTGGGCTCCAACGCCGCAGCCGGCCGGGACGATGGGAGTAGTAGCTGAACAAGAAGTCCTCGACCGGGTGCTTCTGGCCCCGGTAGGCGCGGGCAAGGCGGCCGTCCGTCCAGGCATCGACTCGGGCCTCGTGCGCGACACGGCGCGGCACTGCCTGCGCGGCCGCACAACCTTCCGGCGGCTTCCCGTCATGCCAGCTCCGGTCATACCAGCAGGGCGTCCCTCAGAACGGTCCACTTGCCAAGCCGCCCGATGACGGTCCCGGCGGAAGGGAGGTCCTGGTCCTTCACCCATTCGTCGTAGTCGTAGGACGCCCAGCCGTGGCCACCACGGAAGAACTCACTTACGGCCGCGACGCACTGCTCGCCGGTCCATCGACGGTGCAGGACGTCATTGTCGTGACCGCCGTGCACGGGGATCCCCGCGACCCGGCTCGCGCTTCGCCACGTGCCCCACCGGACCTTGAGCGTCGCTGCCGAAGGATGGATGGCTGGGTCCCGGTGGGCGTCCCAGTAGCCCGCGGTCACCGGCGCCCGTCCGTGTTTGCCAAGCTGGCGGGCACGGTCGACCGACATCGTTTGGAGCGCGATGAGGATTACCTCGTCGGGGTAGCGGTCCTTGCGCTTGACGGGGCCGAGCAGCCGTGGCTCGTCCAGCGGCCAGATCGCACCCTTGACCTGCTCGACCCTGACGTCTAGCTGTTCGGCGAGGTCCTCCGGGGTCGCGCTGTCGATCACCTGCAGGTGGGCGTGCAGCCGCCGTCCGAGGGCCTCCACCTCAGGCGGGAGGGGAACCTTGCGCGAGACCAGCTTCGGCAATGCCAGCCCCGAGCGGCGGTACGTCGCCCGGGCGCTCCACAGCGGCATGCCGAGCGCCTCAGCGGCCTCCTCGAGGGACTGCCCTCTGGCCACGCGCGCCTGCAGTCTCCCGAGGTGCGGCTCGGGTGGGCGCGGATCACTGTCGTCCTCGGTCATCTGGCCATTGTCACCTGCCGAACGTCCGGCGTCGCGCCTTGCTCCACAGGCACGCAACCGTCACGTGCCCGTTTGTGGCCCGGGAACATCGCTTACGGTTCGTCAGGGGACGCGTCTCCCTTGACACACACATGCGAAACACGGGGCGGACTGTACGACCGCTCGCCGGGACCGGTCAGGCGAAACCGGCGATGGCGTGCGGCCTGTAAGGCCCCTCAAGAGCCTTGACCTCGGCGTCGTCGAGGACCAGGTCGAGAGCAGCGACGGCGTCCTCGAGGTGTCCGACACTGGTGGCACCGATGATCGGGGACGTCACCGTGGGGCGGCTCGCCACCCACGACATGGCGACCTGCGCGGCCGGTACGCCGCGAGCCTCCGCAACCGCCAGCACCGCTTCGACGACCTCGCGGTCGGAGTCGTCGTACAGGGTGCCGCCGAAGGCATCGGAGGACGTGCGGGTGGTGGCCGTGCCCCAGGGGCGGGTGAGGCGGCCTCGGGCGAGCGGGCTCCACGGCAGCACCCCGACCCCCTGGTCGACACAGAGCGGGATCATCTCCCGCTCCTCTTCACGGTTGAGCAGGTTGTAGTGGTCCTGCATGCTCACGAACGGCGTCCAGCCATGCCGCTCCGCGACGTGCTGCGCCTTGCTGAACTGCCACGCGTACATCGACGAGGCACCGAGGTAGCGGGCTTTACCGGCCTGCACGACGTCGTGCAGCGCCTCCATCGTCTCCTCGATCGGGGTGAGCGGATCCCAGCGGTGGATCTGGTAAAGGTCGACGTAGTCCGTTCCGAGCCGCGTCAGGCTGGCGTCGATCTCATGCAGGATCGCCTTGCGGGACAGGCCTGAGCCATTGGGACCGGGGCGCATCCGGCCGTGCACCTTGGTCGCGAGCACCACCTCCTCGCGGGTGCTGAAGTCCCGGACGGCCCGACCGACGATCGCCTCGCTGCTGCCGTCGGAGTAGACGTTGGCGGTGTCGAGGAAGGTCATCCCGAGCTCCAGGGCCCGTGCGATGAGCGGGCGGCTCTGCTCCTCCGGCAACGTCCAATCGTGCGAGCCTCGGGCGGGGTCACCGAAGCTCATGCAGCCGAGGGTCACGGCCGACACCTGCAGGCCCGTGCGTCCAAGCTGGCGGTAGTGCATGGGTGCTCCCTCGTCCTCGTGTGGCTGTTGTTCGTACCTTCCTCGTCGACGGCCTGGACTGGTAGGCCGGGCCGCCGCGTCAACCCTGCCAGCACGTCCCCGTGGCAGCGACCGCGGGGACTGCGATAGTCCAAGCATGATCTGCCACGTCGTGCTGATGACGTTCACCGACCCTGACGACGCCCCCGAGGCCAAGCGCCGGCTGCACGCCATGGTCAGCCACATCCCCTCCCTGCTGATGCTGCAGGTCGGCCTTGACCTCGTCCATGGGCCGGCGTCGGCGCACCTGTTCCTGCAGACCACGCACGCCGACCTGGCAGGCCTGCAGGCGTACGCAGAGCACCCCCTGCACGTTGACGTTTTGGCCTGGCTCGAGCCGCGGCTCGCGCGGCGGGTCGTGGTCGACGCCGAGCTCAAGTGACCTCCCTGCTGGTGCGGCAGCTGCTTCCGTCCCGATCAGCGTGCCCTCCTCGGTGAGGCCCCCCGACCACCCCAAGACCTCGAGGCCACCGTACGGGGTCGTCGTCGACCTCGCCGAGCACGAGCACGAGTGGCGCCGAGGGGCCCGGGGCAGGGCGCGGCTTGAAAGGCTCAGGTCCGCCTGACCCAGGCGGGTCGTGACAGCCGGGCCGGTGATCATGTGATGACCCCGCTCGCACGAGTCGGAGCGACCGGGTTTACCTAGCACGGGCGCGATCTGTGGATGGCTGTGGTCAGCACGCACCCCTGACCCGCGAAAGGGACGACCTCCGAGGACGACAAGGGTCGTCCCCTTCCGCGCCCCCGGGCCGCACGCGGGTTGCCTGTCCTCACGGCGTGATCGTCCTACCCGCGTGACCGAGGACGAGGTCCTGGGCATCGCCGAGCGCGCCGATCACCGCGTTCCGGCCGGTGGTCGCCACGAACCGTCGACAGCCTTCGATCTTCGGCCCCATCGATCCGGCGGGAAAGCTCATCAACGCAAGCTCACCCGGCGTGACCCTGTCGACTCGGGCGGCCGTCGACGTCGCGTAGTCGCGCATCACGCCAGCCACGTCTGTCAGCACGATGAGCAGATCCGCCTGGACGCCCGTGGCCAGCAGGGAGGCCACCAGGTCCTTGTCCACGACCACCTCGACCCCACGCAGCTGTCCTTGGTCCAGCACGACGGGGGCGCCTCCCCCGCCACCGCAGACCACAATAGATCCACGTCTGAGCAGGGCCTCGATCGTCTCCAGCTCCACGATGCCCGGTGGCTCCGGGGACGGCACGACCCGACGCCAGTTCGACCCGTCGGCCGCCACGGTGCACCCCCGATGGTCGGCCAGCTCTTGGGCTAAGGCCTGGCTGTAGACCGCTCCGACAAACTTGGTGGGGAGAGCGAGAGCTAGATCGTCGGCTGAGACGCGCACCTGCGTCACGAGGCTGACCAGCGGCTTGGTGACGCCTGCGTTGGCAAGACCCTGCACCAGCCAGTAGCCGATCAGCCCCTGCGTCTGGGCGACGAGAGCATCGAGCGGGT
>JAYTHM010000380.1:0-4036 GCA_043732645.1 Frankiales bacterium | reverse complement strand
CAACGATGTCGACGTGCTGTCGCTGGCACCGGCCTGCGAGCTCTCCGACGAGCGCTTCGCGATCCGGCGCACGGATCTGGCCGGCCTGGCGAGGGAGGGTGCGGACTGCGACGTGCTCGTGCTCCAGGGCGACGTCCTGCAGCGCTGTCCCTCCCTGAAGGACAGCAAGGCCGTGATGGTCTGCGACCTGTACGACCCGTTCCACCTCGAGCAGCTGGAGCAGGCCAGGGACCTGCCGGAGCGGACCCGCCGCGACGTCGTCCGGCTCGCCACTATCGCCCTGAACGACCAGCTGCTCCGAGGGGACTACTTCCTCTGCGCGTCGGACAAGCAGCGCGACTTCTGGCTCGGTGCCCTCGCCGCGCTGGGCCGGGTGAACCCTGTGACGTATGACCAGGACCCCACGCTGCGGCGGCTCATCGACGTGGCCCCCTTCGGCATCGACGTGATGCCACCCGTCCACCGCAGCCCGGTGGCCAAGGGCGTCTTGCCGGGCATCCCGCAGGACGCGGAGCTGCTGCTCTGGGGCGGCGGCGTCTACAACTGGTTCGACCCGGTCTCGCTCGTGGAGGCGGTGCACCTGCTGCGCGAGCGGCGGCCGCGGCTGAGGCTGCTGTTCATGGGCATGCGCCACCCCAACGCCGACGTCCCGGAGATGAGCGTCGCCCAGGCCCTGCGCCGTCGGTGTGACGAGCTCGCCCTGACCGGCACGGTGGTGCACTTCAACGAGCGGTGGGTCGCCTATGAGGACCGGGCGAGCTGGCTGCTGGAGAGCGACGTCGGGGTGACCACGCATCTGGACCACGTCGAGACCGCCTTCTCGTTCCGCACCCGTGTCCTGGACTACCTGTGGGCGGGCCTGCCGGTCATCACCACCGTCGGGGACACCCTGGCCGACCTCGTCGAGACGCACGGGTTGGGGCTTACGGTGCCGGCCGGTGACGTCGCTGCGCTGGCAGAGGCGATCGACCGTCTCGTGGGCGACATCGCGCTGCAGAACTCCTGTCGCGCGGCCGTTGCAGCACTGGCACCGGAGCTGACCTGGGACATCACGCTGGTTCCGCTCGTCGACTTCTGCCGCGACCCGGCGTATGCCGTGGACCGGGTGGACAGCCAGGTCGTCGCGGGCAACAAGCAGCCCCTACGTGACCCGAGGTCCGGCACCCGGCAGATGCGAAGCGACCTGTGGAAGGCGGTCGAGGTCCTGCGTAGCGAGGGACCCGGGGCGGTCGCGGGTCGCTGGGCATCGCGCGCCCGGCGCTAGCCGGCCGGGACCGTCAGCACCTGGCGGGAGGGGCTCAACAGAGCCCGAGCTTGCCGGCGGTTCAGGACGGTGAGCTGCTGGTTCGCTCGGCGGCCACGCAAGGCGGCCGGCAGACCGGCTGCGGCAGCCGCATGCGCCCGCAGGGTAACCCTCAGCTGACCTCGCCCGACGGCCCCCACGAGCCCCTTGACCTGCCACAGCAGCAGTCGCAGCAGGACGCCGGACGGGGCGCACCTGATCACCAGCCACCACAGGTTGCGGGTGTTGTGGAACTGCTGGAAGTTCGGGATGCGTGAGCTGGTGGCGGAGACGGCGTGCCGGACGACCGCCCGGGGGGCGTAGTGGATCTGCCAGCCGGCGAGCCGGGCTCGCAGCCCCAGGTCGAGGTCCTCGAAGTAGGCAAAGAACTCCTCGGCGAACACCCCCACCTGGTCCAAGGCCTCGCGCCGCCACAGGCAGGCGCCACCACACGCGCTGGTCACCTCCAGGTCTGCGTCATACCTGCCGTCGTCTGGTTCGTCGCGGCCGCGTTGCACCGGGAGCCCCCACCGGGTGAGGAAGTCCCCGGTGTCCTGGAGCCGACCGTCGCGACCGAGGACCTTTGCCGTGACCGCCGCGACCCGTGGCCCGGCCTGGGCGTCCGCGCGCAGCAGCTCCTCGAGGAAGTCGACGTCGGCCTCGGCGTCGTTGTTGAGCAGCACCAGACGGTCACCGGTCGCCGCGGCAAGGCCGGCGTTGACCCCGCCCGCGAAGCCGTGGTTGGTGGCCAGCCGTACGACGCGGACCGCGGGCCAGTCCCGCTGCAGCTCTGCCTGCGTGCCGTCGACGGAGCCGTTGTCCACGACCACGACCTCGTCGGCGGGGCGGGTCTGCCGGGACAGGGACTGCAGGCACAGCCGCAGGACGTTCAGGCCGTCCCACGTTGGGATGATGACCGAGACGGTCGTCATGGGTCCAGCTGGGAGAGCTGGCCTTTCTGGACGGCCCAGGCGACCGTGGCGTACTCGCGCGCGGCCAGCCGCCTGCCGAGCAGCCCGCTGGCGGCGGCGCGGAGCGCGAACGAAGCCACGAGCAGGCCCCGCACCAGCCTGGGGTGGGGGGTCTGCCTCCGTACGAAGTGGCCGAGCGCGCCGCCGCGGGCCCGCCACAACGGCCGGGGGTCCGGGCTGGACCCACCGCCGACGTGCTGTACCCGGACGACGCCGTCGAGGGCGAGGCGGTACCCGGTCGCTGTCAGCCGGGCTCCCAGGGCCATGTCCTCGTTGTAGAGGGTGTAGTGCTCGTCGAAGCCGCCGACAGCTGCGAACGCGTCCCGCCGCACGAGCAGGCACGCCCCCGACAGCCAGTCCACCTCCTGCAGCCGGGGTTCGGGGTTGATCCAGATGCGGCGGCCGTCCCGGCCGAGCGGACCCGCGAGGCCAGCGAGCGCGGCACCCACGGACGGCAGTCGCCCACCGCCACCCCGCGCCCGGCCGCTGCCGTCCAGGACAGCCGGCGCCACCGCGGCCAGCCCGTCATCGGCCTCGAGGTCGCGCAGGAGCGCGTGGACGTCGTTCAAGGTCGGGCGGGCGTCCGGGTTGACGAACAGCACGTACGACGAGGAGCCGTGCTGTGCACCGAGGTTCGCCGCGCGGGCAAACCCCACGTTGCCGCCGGTGGGCAGGTGCTGGACCAACGGCCGGTCGACCAGCAGCGCCGCCGTGGCGGCGGGTGTCGCGGAGTTGTCGACCACCGTGACGGGGAGCTCCACCATCCGGTCCAGCAGCTCGCGAAGGTCACCGTCACCGCGGTAGTGCACCGTGACCAGCGCGAGCGTCGTCGGCACGGCGCGGGTCGAGGCTGACACCGGCCGAGTCTGCCACGGCTCGCCGGTGCGCTTCCGCCGACCGCCCCCGGCCAAAGGCGTAAGGTTAGGAGGTACTGGCCCCAAACCAAGAGGAGCACACGCGTGACCGACGCTGGACCTCGCGTCCTCGTCGACGCCACCGCTGTTCCTGCCGACCGGGGAGGCGTCGGCCGTTACGTCGACGGGCTCGTCCAGGCGCTGAATGCGGCCGGAGCCGACCTTGCGCTGACCTGCCAGCGCTCCGACGCCGAGCGCTACAGCCGGATGGCGCCCGAGGCCCGGGTCATCCCGGGTCCGGCTGCCATCGCGCACCGGCCCGCTCGGCTCGCCTGGGAACAGACCGGCCTGCCGCTGGTCGCCCAGCAGGTCGAGGCGGCCGTCGTCCACTCGCCGCACTACACGATGCCGCTGCGCGCCGGCCGGCCGGTCGTGGTCACCGTGCACGACGCGACGTTCTTCACCGAGCCGGAGCTGCACACCTCGGTGAAGGGCACGTTCTTCCGCTCCGCGACGCGCACCGCGATGCGCCGGGCAGCTCGCGTCGTGGTGCCGTCCAAGGCGACCCGCGACGAGCTGATCCGCGTCCTGGAGGCTGACGCGACGCTGATCGACGTCGCCTACCACGGCGTCGACCAGCAAACGTTCCACGTTCCAGCCGAGGTGGAGAAGCAGCGCGTCCAGGCTCGCCTGGGCCTCGCCGGCCAGCCCTACATCGCGTTTCTCGGCACCCTCGAGCCGCGCAAGAACGTCCCTGGCCTGATCCGTGGCTGGGTCAAGGCCTGCGCCGCCCGCCCGGACGCGCCCGCGTTGGTGTTGGCCGGCGGCTCGGGCTGGGACGACACGATCGACCAGGCCGTCAGCGAGGTCCCGTCGCACCTGCGGGTGCTGCGCCCGGGCTACCTCCGATTCACCGACCTGCCCGGCTT
>JAYTHM010000379.1:0-4048 GCA_043732645.1 Frankiales bacterium | reverse complement strand
CCCCTGCGACGGGTGCCGAGCCGGCGTTGTTCGTCCACGGCCTCGGAGGTGCGTCGACGAATTGGACCGACCTCATGGGGCTGCTTGCGGACCATGTTGACGGGGTCGCCCTCGACTTACCTGGCTTCGGCCGCTCCGACCCACCGGCGGCTGCGTCGTACAGGCTGGGCACGCATGTGCGGGCTGTCGTGAGCATGCTGGAACGGCAGGGAAGCGGACCGGTGCACCTGTTCGGCAACAGCCTCGGGGGCGCGGTCGCGACGCGGGTCGCGGCCCGCCGCCCTGACCTGGTGCGCACCCTCACGCTGGTCTCGCCTGCGCTGCCCTCCCTGCGCCCGCGTCGCGGCGTGGACCCTCGGATGCCATTGCTGCTCGTCCCCGGGATCTCCACGCTGCTCAGCCGCCGGCTGGCCGAGACCAGTCCCGAGCAGCGGGCCCGCGCGGTGATGAAGCTCTGCTATGGGGACCCGTCCGCCGTACCCGCGCAGCGCATGCAGGAGGCCGTCGATGAGGTGGTCCGCCGTTCCTCGCTGCCGCACGGGGAGGTTGCGTTCACCGGATCGCTGCGCGGACTCATCGGCGCGTGGCTGGAGCCCGGGCGGCGCAACCTGTGGCGCCAAGCCACCACGGTGTGGGTGCCTACGCTGCTCGTCTGGGGTACCGAGGACCGCCTGGTGGACGTCTCGCTGGCCCCGAAGGCGCTCGCGGCATTCCGCAACTCGCGCCTGGCGGTGCTGCCAGGAGTGGGGCATGTTGCCCAGCTCGAACAGCCCGAGACGGTGGCGCGCGCGTTTCTGGCGCTGTGCGAGGACGCCGGCGCGCAGCGGGTCTGACCCCGCGATGAGCGCGTGACGGGTCGCCGAGTGCGATGCTCGCCGAATGACCGCATGCGCCGGTGACCAGGAGGAGGGAACACCGCGGTGACCGACAACCCAAGCGGGCTGCCCTCAATCATGCCCCCGGGCGGACCTGTGAGTGACCGCATGCAGGCGCTGCTGTCCTGGGCCGTGGAGGAGCAGGTCAACGAGCAGCGAGCCGTCTCGTCGGTCTTGGGCGACCTCCGGACCCAGGTCACTGCCTTGACGGAGGGTATCCGGCTGACCGCCTCCGATGCCGCCGTCGAGCGCCTCGGGGGCGTCGTCAGCACCGTCGTTGCGGACTTGCGCACGTCCACCTCCTTGCTCGGCCAGCGGATCGAGGCGCTGACCCAGCGGGTCGACGCCGTCGCGATCGAGGCCGCAGCGCCAACTGAGCGGGCCGCTGTGCGGCTCATCGCCCTGCAGGCCGACATCGACACCCAGGCGGACTCGGTCCAGCGGATGCAGAGCGCGCTGGACGTCCTCGCCGGATTCCCCGATGCGCTGGCGTCCCTGCAGCGCGACGTCGCCGGCCTCCACGACCGCCTGCAGCCCCTCGGGGAGGTCCGGTCCTCCCTGGGTGACCTCGGCGTCCGTACGGCAGGTTCCCTCGACGCGCTGCGCCCTCAGCTGGCTGCGCTGAGCGCAAAGGTCGACGCCCTCGGTGAGGGCAACGCTCCCGAGCGCGTAACCGACGCGATCATCGATGCCCTCTCGGGTCGCCTTGACCGCCTCGAGCAGGCTGCCGACCGCCCGGTCGTCGGGCCAGAGGCCTTACGTAGCGGCCTCGGGGACCTGCGCGCGTCCCTCGACGGCGCCATGGGCAACCGGCTCGAGCAGCTCGGCGCCGCACTCGCGGCGGTCGAGAACCGGCTCGGACAGGTCGGGGAACGGCTCGCCGACGTCGGCGACGCCGCTGGCGGCATCCCTGCGCTCGCGACCGACCTGGCCCGGCTCGCGACGCGGGTCGAACAGCTGCAGGTCCTGCACGACCAGGTCGGCCTCGTCGGCCAGGGCGTCAACGCCCTCCGGGACGACAGCACGGGTAGGACGCTGTCGCTTGGCATCGCCTCGCTGCGCGACGACCTCGTGTCGCTGGGGGAGTGGGTCGCGCAGTCCGCGCCGCCTCCGGCGGAGGACGTGGCTGGCCTTGTCAGCCGCTCCGTCGCCGACCGCCTCGTAGAGACCCTTGCGCCCCGCATCGCCGACGTCGTGCTGACGCGGGTCAGCGCGGCCCTGGTGGCGCAGCTTGGGGAAGCCCTTTCTCCGCGGTTGACGACGGACACCGAGGCCGTCGTCCGCACTGTCACCGCGGACAGCGAGAGGCGCGTCCTTGCGCACGTCGACGAGGCCGTGCTGGCGCTCGCCGAGGCCCTGCTGCGCCGTCGTCGCGGTGGGCGTGCCGGTGGCCTCGCCCTCGGTCGCCCGGTGGAGGAAGCTCTGCCAGCCGGAGCTACCGGAGCCGCCGGAGCTGCCGGAGCTGCTGGAGCTGCTGGCTCGGTCGCAGGTGTGGGACCCGTCGGGGATCCCGCGCTACCAGATACGTCCTTCAAGGCAGTTCGGGTCGATAGGAAAGACGAGGGGGACGCCCGCCCTCCGGCTGTGCCCGCGGACGATGTGGGGGCAGCCGAGTTCCGCCATGCCGAACCTGTCGTGCCCGAGCCTGTCGCCGTCGAGCCCGCGGAGGGATCCCGAGCGCCGGTGGGGTCGCCGGAGAAGCGACCGTTGGTCACGACGGGGCTCGCGCCCACCTTCGAGCGGACCACCGTCCCAGCCCCGGTGGCGTCCGCCGTCCCGGAAGCATCCGCTGTGCCCGCGTCAGTATTGGTGGTGCCGGTCTCGCTCGCAGCTGTGGTCTCACCTTCAGCCCCTGCCTCGGCTGCCGCTCCGGCTGCGCCCTCCGGGCGTGCGCATGGCGATCCAGCAACACCAACGCACGACACGGACTGGGCCGGGCAGGACGTCGGGCAGGACGCCGGGCAGGAGCAGCCCGACGCTCCCGGGCGCCCTGCCGTCAACCCCGAACCTGAACTCGCGTCCGAGTCAACATCGCCGTCCACGTCGGTGACCCAGTCGGCGGCCGCGGCGAAGGGTGCGATGTTGGCAGCTCCAGGGGTGGAGGAGTCTTCGGCTCCTGAGCCCCGCGCGACCGATCTGGCTGACACCGGTCTGGATCTGCTCCAGCCAGCGATACGTACCCGACCGGCGGACCGCTCCGAGCCGGTGGACGCCGACGTCCCCGAGGCGGCCCCGGCGAGTACACCCCCACCGCCAGCGGCTGAACGGGCCAGTCGGCCCGTCACTTGGGCGACGACCCGTCCGGCGACGAAGCCGCCCGCGAAGCCGATCTTGGAGCGCACTCCTGAGGTGAGGAACGACGACCTCGATCTGTTGCGCTCGGCTGGCGGGCCGCGCCCAGAGACGCGGCCCGTCAGGGTCTCGCCTCCGTCGCCTCCGGCTTCGACCCAGGCCGGGTTGGCACCTCGCGAGCTTCCGATCCCAAGGCGACCGCCGACAGCGGCGCAGGCAAGACCGGGTGCCACGTCCGTGCGATCGCCGGCACCTGAACCCGAGGCAGCTGAACTCGAGGCACCTGGACCTCAGGCAGCCACGCCCCCGTCGCCTGAGGCGGGCCAGTCTCAGGTGCAACGGCCTGAGTCCGCGTGCTCGGAGGTGCGGTCGCCGGTCACGCCGGAGAAGGGGTCGGCCCCGCCACAGCCCTCCGTGTGGCAACATCTGCAGACGGCACCAAACCCACCCACTCCGCAGCCCGACTCCCATCAGCTGCCTTACGCCCCGGACCGTCCAGCCAAGCGCAAGCCGTGGTGGCGTCCCGGCGGCTGACGCGTCAGGACCCTTCAAGGCGGCTGCCCACCCAAACCCTGTTGTCGAGGTGAAGAGTCAGTGGGCCATGACTGGGCGGTCTTTCTTTCCGATGACACCGGGCGTCGTAGGCAGGTCGCATCCCCATCAACCCGGTGCCGGGGAAGCTCACCCGTGCGTGTGACGTAGCCGTGTCCCTTGGCCCATGTCCGGATCAGGTCCGGGGTGTTGTCTGTGATTGCGTCCAGGACGGGTCTGGCGGGTTGGCTGTCGATCAGCTCGTCAGGGCGGTCCACGTTCGCCCTGGTGTGGGTCAGGGCGTTGGCGACCTGCCGGTCGGCGTCGCAGGTCAGCTGTCCGGACAGGAC
>JAYTHM010000378.1:0-4064 GCA_043732645.1 Frankiales bacterium | reverse complement strand
CGAGGCGGTCGCCCGCGAGCTGCGCCCCGACGGCTGGGGGACGGTCCCCACGAGTGCGGTCAGCCTCGAGCAGACCCACAACCGGGGAGGCGGCGCCGTGCACGCCCTGGACGTGATCGAGGCGTTGAGGGGCCTCACCGCCGAGGCCGGGGTCAGGCTGCACTGCGACGGCGCCCGGATCTGGAACGCCCACGTCGCGACGGGCGTCCCGCTGGCGACCTACGGCGCGCTGTTCGACAGCCTCTCGGTGTGCCTGTCGAAGGGTCTGGGTGCGCCCGTCGGCTCAGTGGTCGTCACCTCCAGCGAGCTTGCGGCGCAGGCGCGGGTGCTGCGCAAGCGGCTCGGTGGCGGGCTCCGGCAGGCTGGGATCTTGGCAGCAGCAGGCCTTCACGCCCTCGACCACCACCTCGAGAGGCTGGCCGAGGACCACGCTCGAGCGGCCAAGTTGGGTGCAGCCCTCGGTGTCTCGACGGCCACCAACATCGTCCCGCTGACCGTCCCGGATGCGCGGGCCTTCGCCGCCGCGGCCCGTGAGGAGGGCGTGCTGGTGGGCGTCGTCGGGCCACAGCGGGTGCGGATGCTGACCCATCTCGATGTCGACGACGAGGGCATCGAGCATGCCACGAAAGTCGTGAGCGGCCTGCTGAGGCAGGCTCGGGCCTCACGGGCCTAACGGACCAGGCGTCGGCCCACGAGCGGCGGCAGGGCCTTGCAGACTGCGGCCAGCTCGGCCAGGTCCTCGCCATACAGCGCCTGGGGTCCGTCGCAGAGCGCGACCGAAGGGTCCGGATGCACGTCGACGATGATGGCGTCGGCGCCGGCGGCGATAGCCGCCCGGGACAGTGGCACGACGAGGTCGCGCTTGCCACCGCTGTGCGACGGGTCGACGACCACCGGCAGGTGCGACAGCGTGTGCATCATCGGCACGGCGGAGATGTCGAGGGTGTTGCGGGTGCCGGTCTCGTAGGTGCGGATACCGCGCTCGCACAGAACGATGTCGAGGTTGCCGCGCTGCGCGATGTACTCCGCTGCCATCAGCCACTCCTCATAGGTCGCGGTCATCCCACGCTTGAGCATGACCGGCTTGCCGGCCGACCCGACGGCCTGCAGCAGAGCGAAGTTCTGCATGTTGCGGGTGCCGACCTGCAGCATGTCGGCCCACTCGGCGACCAGCGGGACGTCGGCCGCGTCAACGACCTCGGTCACGACCGGCAGACCGGTCTCGGCCCGCACGTCGGCGAGGATCCGGAGCCCCTTCTCGCCCAGCCCCTGGAACGCGTACGGCGAGGTGCGCGGCTTGAAGGCCCCACCTCGCAGCAGGGTGGCCCCGGCGCCCTTCGCCATCAAGGCCGCGGCCAGGGTCTGCTCGGGCGTCTCGACTGCGCACGGTCCGGCGATGAGGGTGAACGTGTCGGGACCGATCGGGACACCCGCGACCTGCACGGTCGTCGCCTCGGGGTGGTGCTCGCGGCTGACCAGCTTGTAGGGCTTGCTGACCCGGACGACCTCGCCGACACCGGGCATCGCGCGCAGGTTGAGGGCGTGGAAGGCGGCGATGTCGCCGACCAGGCCGACGATGGTGCGCTGCACGCCGCGGCTGACGAAAGCCTCGCCACCGGCAGCCTCGACCCGCGACACGACGGCGTTGATGTCCTCGGGGGCAGCGCCGGGGCGCATGACGACGACCATGGAATCTCCTAAGAACGCAAAAAACCCCGGGCAGGGGGCCCGGGGCTCATGTGGTCAGGTGCGTCAGCAGGCACCCGACCGGGAGTCCCGGTCGGGAAAGCCGTACCACCGCGTGATCACGACAGGAAGCTACCCCACCTGAGGCGGTGTCGACCTGCGGGGGGAGACTGTGGCTGTGAGAACGCCCTTCAGCCGTCTTGGCGCGAAGAAAAGGGCAGCGGGCGTCCCCGCTGACCGGCTCCCGCCCGGGCAGTACATCCCGCGCGGCTGGCCGGTCCTGCACTACGGGCCGGTCCCGACGTTCAAGCCGAATGCGTGGGACTTCAAGGTCTTCGGCCGGACCGCCTCCTGCCAGGACCGCCGCTGGACCTGGCCCGAGATCGGGTATCTCCCGCGGACCGAGGTCGGCGCTGACTTCCACTGCGTCACGAAGTTCTCGCTGCTGGGCAGCACCTGGCGGGGCATCTCGACCGCGGTCTTCCTCGAGCTTGCCCCGCCCGCTACGGACGTCACACACGTCACGGTGTGGGCCGAGTTCGGCTACTCCGCCAACATGACGCTCGCCGACTTCTCCTCGCCCGAGGCGCTGTTCGTCACCCACCGGGACGGGGAGCCCCTGACGGCTGACCACGGCTACCCGCTGCGCCTCGTCGTACCGCACCTGTATTCCTGGAAGGGGCCCAAGTGGGCACGGGGCGTCGAGTACCTCACGCAGGACCGGCGGGGGTTCTGGGAGGATCGTGGCTACCACAACCTGGCTGACCCGTGGCTCGAGCAGCGGTACTCCTACCAAGAGGGACCCGGCGACGGGCCTGCGCTGTAGGGGTCAGACCTCCAGGCGCTGCTGAGCTCCTTCGGCTCCCCTGCGCGGGCCGACCTCGGTGAGCACCATCGCGCCGAGCACGAGCGCTGCGCCGAGCAGGGTCTTTGGCCCGAGCGCGTCGCCGTTGACGGCCACCGCGAACAGACCCGCGAAGACCGGCTCCATCGTCATCACGACGGCCGCTCTTGTCGGAGGCAGGTGCGCCTGCGCCCAGGTCTGCACAACGAACGCCAGCGCCGTCGCGGCCAGAGCCGTCAGGGCCAGCGCCCCCCACACTCCTTTATCCGGAGGAACAGCCAGCCCACCGGGTACCGCGACCACCGCACACAGCGCTGCGGTGGTGAGCAGCTGCACGACGGCGAGCCCGAACGCGTCGTGCGAGGCGGCCCACTGCCCCAGGCCCACGATGTGCAACGAGAAGGCTGCGGCGCAACCGAGGGTGAGCAGCTCGCCCGACCCGACGGATAGCCCGTGCAGCGAGAGCAGTCCGAGGCCGACCGTCGCGAGCGCGACAGCGCCCCAAGCGGTCCAGCCGGGTCGGGTGCCGAGCAGCACGGCCGCGCCGAGCGGTGTGAGGACCACGAACATGCCGGTGATGAAGCCGCTGACAGCCGCGGACGTGTGTTGCAACCCCAGGGTCTGGAGCAGGTAGCCCGTCCCGAGAGCTAGTCCGAGCAGCACTCCGGCCTGCCGGCCGGACCGGCCCAGGGCCGCCACCGAACGCGGTCGCAGCAGCAGCATCGCCAGTGCTGCCATGGTGAAGCGCCAGGTGAGGAAGTCCGTGACGGGCATCTTCTCGATGGCGTGCTGGACGACGACGAACGTGCTGCCCCAGATGGCGGTGACCCCGACCAGAGCCAGCGTCGGGCGGCCGACCAGGGCGGGCCGGTCAGGCATCCCGGAGGGCGCACAGCTGCTCTATGTCAGCGCGCTGAGACGCCGCGTCTCCAGGCGTCTCCACCACCACGGGCACGTCCCGCGTCGAGGGGTGGCGAAAGAGCTCGACAAAGGGGTCCAGGCCGATCCGGCCCTTGCCGATCGCCTCGTGCCGGTCGCGGCTGGAGCCGAGCGGGTCCTTGGAGTCGTTGGCGTGCACCAGTCCCAGGCGTCCACGGCCGACGGCGCGCACGAGGGCATCGAGGGTCCTCTTCATCCCCCCGGGAGCCGCCAGGTCGTGGCCGGCGGCGAACGCGTGGCAGGTGTCGAGGCAGACGCCGAGCATCGGGTGGTGGTCGAGCTGCTCGAAGTAGGCGGCGAGGTCCTGCACCGTCGACGCGAGGGCCTGCCCACCTCCGGCTGTCGGCTCGATCAGCAGTCGAGGGCCGTCGGACGGAAGGCTGTCAAGGACAGGCAGCAGGTGCTCGCGCAGCTGCACCATGGCCTCGTCCCGGTGTGCACCGGCTACGGCGCTGCCGGCGTGGACGACGACCCCGCGGGCCCCGATCTGAGCGCCGCGACACATCGCGTGCGCCACTGCGTCGACCGACTTCCTCAGCGTGGCCTCGGTGGGCGACCCGAAGTTCACCAGGTACGGCGCATGCACGTACGTCGA
>JAYTHM010000377.1:0-4090 GCA_043732645.1 Frankiales bacterium | reverse complement strand
ATCACGGCCGGACACCTCGGCTACGCCTCCCACGAGGGCCTGTGGGTAAACACGGCCACGGTCATCGAGCACGCTGACGGCGAGGTGCGCCTCACCGCCGTCAACGAGCGGATCGCCGAGATCCCCTACGCCTTCGGAGCACTTGCCGCGCTGCCACCTGGCTCGCGGATCCTCGACGTGGGCTGCGCGGAGAGCACCGTCGCGCTTTCACTTGCAACCCTGGGCTGGCAGGTCACTGCTGTCGACCCCCGCGGGTACCCCTACGCGCACCCCCACCTCGACGTCGTCACGGGCTACGTGAGCGCCCTGCCCGATGAGCCGGTCTTCGACGCGGTGCTGCTGCTGTCGACGATCGAGCACATCGGCATCGGCGCCTACGGCGAGACAGTCGTTGACGACGCCGACTTTGAGCTCATGGCTAACGCCCTCCGCCGGCTCAAGCCGGGCGGCCTCGTCGTGCTCACGACACCTGTGGCGAGGCAGCTTCACGAGGACGAGCTACAGCGCTACTACGACACTGAGCGCTTGGAACAGCTACTGAAGGGTGTCAACGTGACGGATCGGACCTTGCTTCGTAAGAGCTCAGCCACCTGCTGGGAGGTGGTCGCGGACGTCTCTCGGGACGGTAGCCACGTGGTGATGCTGACCGGGCGCGCCGCCCCGGAGAGCTGATGCGGGTCGTCGCCGATCTGAGCGGGGCGCAGGCCCCGAACGGCTTCGAGCGTGGCATCCCGCGCTACTGCCTCGAGTTGGCGACCGCCCTCGTACGCCGCCACGGGGACATCGACGCCACGTTCCGTCTGCGAGAGGACCTTCCGGTGCCCCCGGCGGTGGAGTCGTTGCTGTGGAGCGGCCGGGTCCTGCGACGGGCGAGCCAGGCCCACGAGCGGCCCGACGTTTTTCACGTTCTTTCGCCGTTCGAGCTCGGGCATCCACTCGACCGTTCCTGGCCCGGCTGGGCCCGGACGCCCGACACGCGACTGGCGGTCACGGTCTACGACCTGATCCCGTGGCACTTCCCCGAGCACTACTTGAGCGATCCTGCGACGCGTTGGCGCTACCGCTCCAGGTTGGCGCTGCTGGGTCAGGCCGATGCGGTACTGGCCATCTCGCAGAGCGCCGCGGACGACGTGGCCGACGTGCTCAAGGTGCCGGACAGCCGGATCCACGTTGTGGGCACCGGGGTCTCGGACCACTTCTTCCCGGCCGAGGACCCGGCGTCGTTGCGCACGGCTCTGGTTGCGACGTATCCCTGGGCTGCCGAACAGTTCCTGCTTTACACCGGCGGTGTCGACTTTCGGAAGAACCTAGAGGGTCTGTTCGAGGCCTACGCCGCGCTGCCCGCGGGACTGCGGGCTCGCCACCCGCTGGTGATTGTCTGCTCCATCACCGACGTCCAGCAGCAGCACTACGGAGCCCTCCTGCGTGAGTTGCGTGTCGAAAGTCAAGTGCACTTCACGGGTTACGTGGCTGAGCAGATACTGCTGGCTCTATACCAGACGACACACTTGTTTGTGTTCCCCTCCGTGTACGAGGGATTCGGCCTGCCTGTGGCCGAGGCGATGTCTTGCCATGCCCCCGTCTTAGCCGGGCGGAACAGCTCTCTTGCAGAGCTCGTAGGGGGATCAGAGGCGCTCTTCGACGCCTGTGACCCCGCCGACATCAGCCGCGCGCTCGCGACTGCGCTCGACCCGGCGACTGGGTTGCGGGATCGGCTCGTGGAGGCCTCAGGGCGGCAGGCCGGCTGGGAGTGGGACACCGTCGCGGACAACGTCGCCGACGCCTACAGGCGGCTTGGCCCATCGGTCACGAGGCGACGGCGTAGTAAGCCCAGCTTGGCATTCATCACGCCCGTGCCCGAAAGTCCGTCGGGGATTGCGACCTATAATGCGCAGCTTTTACCTCATCTGGCAGAGATTTTTGAGCTGGACCTGTTCGTCGATAACGCCTCCGAGCAGACCCAATTGCAGCCGCTTAAGGACGTTGCTCGGCGAGTCATACCCATGAAGTCGGGCAGCGTCGCCCAGCTGACGATCCAGCCCTACGACCACGTCCTGGCGGTGCTGGGGAACAGCCATTGCCATCTAGGTGCATTGGAGGCCCTGACCCGGGTGGGGGGAGTCGCTTGGGCACACGACGTCCGGCTGACAAACCTGTGGGAGTCAGCGACGCTGCGCCGACCAGGCTTGGTTCCTGGCCGCTACGGTCCGCTGCTTGAGGACAGACGCTCCGGTCGCCTGCCCGGCACTTTGCTAGGTTTCGAGGCCATGCCGGCGGAGGACTACTTCCGCGTTAACCACCTCATGTTCGACGAGGTCTTCCACCGGGCGTCGAGCGTGCTGGTCAACAGTTACGCCGCGGCTGCCCTGTCAAGGGTGGAGGCTCCGGAGTGGGCGGAGTTCAGGGTCCAGGTAGTGCCGTTCGCGGGGCCGTCGCCTGTGGTCTGCAACCTCGTGCCGTCGCAGGTGAAGCGAGTCGCGAGCTTCGGTTACGTCGACCAGGCCAAGCAGAGCTTCAAGGTCTTCACGGCACTCTGCCAGCTGGCCGCACTTGACAGCAATGTAGAGGCTTTCCTGGCAGGGCCCATCGACTCGACCTCCCGGAGCCAACTTCAAGGGGAGGCGCGGCAGGCCGGGGTTGCTGACCGCGTACACGTCACTGGCGAGTTGCGCGAGGACCGCTACCGGGAGCTCCTTTCATCCTGTGACTTGGCAGTTCAATTGCGGGACTGGTCCAACGGCGAGTCGTCGGCCGTGGTCACGGAGTTGCTGGCCGCGGGCGTCCCGACCATCGTGACAGCCTCAGGCTCGCTCGCGGAGCTACCTGACGAGATCGTGCGCAAAGTCCAGCGGCTGGTCACGGTGTCCGAGCTCGTGGCCGTCATTCAGGACATGAGTAAGGACCAGCGCGACCGCCAACAGCGCGTCGACGCGGGGCTGCAGTGGGCCGGCCGGCACTCGTTCGCCGCCCTAGCCGAGCATGTCGCGGCCGCACTCGAGTCCCTCACCGAGCGGCGCCAGCTCCGCGCCGGTGCGGGTTGAGCCCCCGCAGGGTTCAGAGCGACCGGTAGACGGTGATCGCCTCCTGCGCGCAGCGCTCCCAGGTGAACGCCCGCGCGTGCTCCTGCCGGGCCAGCCGTCCCGGCGTTCCGGAGGGGTCGGCGAGCGCGTCGAGCAGCCGGGCGGCGAGGTCGGCCGGGTCGCCCACTGCGGCGTACAGCGCCTGGTCGCCGGTGACCTCGCGCAGCACGGGCAGGTTGCTGGACACCACTGGGGTGCCGCAGGCGAGCGCCTCGAGCGGCGGCAGCCCGAACCCCTCGTGCCGGCTGGGGAACACCAGCACCGCCGCGCCGGCGACCGTGCCGCGCAGCACCTCGTCGTCGACGTAGCCCAGCCGCCGCACCGACCCGGGCAGCAGGTCGCTGTCATCGACGGGGTCGCCCCAGCCGGCCGGCCCGGCAAGGACCAGCGGGGGGTGCTCCACGCCGTCGCGCTGCAGCAGCCGCAGCGCCTCGAGCAGCACGGGCAGGTTCTTGCGAGGCTCCTGCGTCCCGACGAACAGCAGGTACGACGGGGGCAGCCCGTGCTCCTCCTGCCAGGCGTCTGTCGGCGGGGGAGTGGCGAACCACTCGGCGCCGACGCCCGGCCGGGCGGCGTGCACCAGGGATCGGTCGAGGCGGTAGTGCTCAGCGACCTCGTCGGCTGTCGCCTCCGACAGGGTCAGTATCGCGCGGGCCCGGCGCAGGCCGCGAGGGACGAGCTGCTGGTAGCGCAGCACCTCAGGCGTGACGGTGTCGGCGTGCAGTGCGAACGACAGGTCGTGGACACTCACGACGCCGGCGGCGCGCCGGGTTGGCGGCAGCACGTAGTTGGTGGCGTGGAAGACGTCGCACGGCCCGGAGAGCAGCTCGATGGGGGGCCAGTCGACGCGCGACCACAGCGCCTGCAGGCCGCGGGCCGGCGCACGTCGGGTGGCCCAGCGGGCACCGACCGGCGCGTGGTCCGGGATGCCGCGCCAGGAGAAGCCGGTGAGCACCAGCTCCGGCGCGTCGGGCAGGGCCGCGAGCCCCTGCACCAGCCCCGCAACGTAC
>JAYTHM010000376.1:0-4104 GCA_043732645.1 Frankiales bacterium | reverse complement strand
CTGAGGACTTCCTGGCCGCCATCGACGCCACGATCAAGTATTTCAACGACGGCGACATCGTCGAAGGCACCATCGTCAAGGTCGACCGCGACGAGGTTCTGCTCGACATCGGCTACAAGACCGAGGGCGTCATCCCCTCGCGCGAGCTGAGCATCAAGCACGACGTCGACCCCTCCGAGGTCGTCTCCGTCGGAGACATCGTCGAGGCCCTCGTCCTGCAGAAGGAGGACAAGGAAGGCCGGCTGATCCTGTCCAAGAAGCGCGCGCAGTACGAGCGCGCCTGGGGCGACGTGGAGGCCAAGAAGGAGGCCGACGCGGTCATCGAGGGTGTCGTCATCGAGGTCGTCAAGGGTGGACTCATCCTCGACATCGGCCTGCGCGGCTTCCTGCCCGCCTCCCTCGTCGAGATGCGTCGCGTCCGCGACCTGCAGCCCTACGTCGGCAAGACCCTCGAGGCGAAGATCATCGAGCTCGACAAGAACCGCAACAACGTGGTCCTGTCCCGCCGCCAGTGGCTCGAGGAGACCCAGTCCGAAGTCCGCTCCTCCTTTTTGTCCCAGCTCCAGAAGGGGCAGGTCCGCAGCGGCCAGGTCTCGTCGATCGTCAACTTCGGTGCCTTCGTCGACCTCGGTGGCGTCGACGGCCTCGTGCACGTCTCGGAGCTGTCCTGGAAGCACATCGACCACCCGTCCGAGGTCGTGGAGGTCGGCCAGGAGGTCACCGTCGAGGTCCTCGACGTCGACCTGGATCGCGAGCGCGTGTCCCTGTCGCTGAAGGCGACACAGGAGGACCCGTGGCAGCAGTTCGCCCGGACCCACCAGATCAACCAGGTCGTGCCCGGCAAGGTCACCAAGCTCGTCCCGTTCGGTGCATTCGTACGCGTTGACGAGGGCATCGAGGGCCTAGTCCACATCTCCGAGCTAGCCGAGCGCCACGTCGAGATCCCGGAGCAGGTCGTCAACGTCGGTGACGAGCTGCTGGTGAAGGTCATCGACATCGACCTCGAGCGTCGTCGCATCTCGCTGTCGCTCAAGCAGGCCAACGAAAACGGCGTGATCGCGGTCGAGCACTTCGACCCGGCCCAGTACGGCATGGCAGCGTCCTACGACGCCGAAGGCAACTACATCTACCCCGACGGCTTCGACCCGGAGACCAACGACTGGCTCCCCGGCAACGACGAGGCCAAGGCCGCCTGGGAGGCGCAGTACGCCGAGGCGCAGAAGCGCTTCGAGCAGCACCAGGATCAGATCAAGCGCATGCAGGCCGAGGACGCCGCGGCCACCGTGCCGACGTCCTACTCCTCGGAGTCCGGCGAGGAGGGTGAGGTTGTCGACGGTGACGAGGCGGCTCGCCCGGTCGCTGCGGCCGCCCCGTCCGGTGGCACCCTCGCCTCCGACGAGGCCCTGCAGGCCCTGCGCGACAAGCTCTCCGGTAGCGGCACGTAAGCGTTCAGCCCTTGAGCGAGCAGCTCTGATCACCTAGCAGCCCCCACCCGCACGGGTGGGGGCTGCTACGTCGTCGTCGGCGGCCGAGAGGTAGCTCTCGGCCCGGAACGGTCAGCGCCAGCCCCGGGGCCGCCTGGCACACAGCCTGGGGGATGCGGACTAGGTTGGGCCGGTGATCAGGGTCGGACTGACGGGTGGGATCGGGTCGGGCAAGTCGACGGTGTCACGCCTGCTCGCCTCCTACGGCGCGGTCGTCGTCGACGCCGACCTGGTGGCCCGGGAGGTCGTCGAACCCGGTACACCGGGCCTTGCCGCCGTCGTCGAGGCCTTCGGCACGGCCGTGCTGTTGCCCACCGGCGCTCTCGACCGCAACGCCCTCGGGAAGGTCGTCTTCGGTGACGCTGCTGCCCGGGCGCGGCTGAGCGGGATCCTGCACCCGCTGATCGGTGAGCGGTCCGGTGAGCTCATGGAGGCCGCGTCGGCATCCGGTGCGCCCATGCTCGTGCACGACGTGCCGCTGCTGGTCGAGAGTTCCCTGCAGTCCCGGTACGACGTGGTCGTGGTCGTCGACGCCTCACCCGCGGTGCAGCTCGACCGGCTGGTCGGGCTCCGGGGGATGTCCTCGGCGGACGCGCAGGCGCGGATCGCCGCCCAGGCCTCCCGGGAGGACCGCCTGGCCGCCGCGACGGTGGTGCTCGACAACGACGGGACCGTCGAGGAGCTCACCGGCCAGGTCCAAGCCCTCTGGGCCGATCTGCTCGCCCAACCCTGACCTGTGCGTCGGGCCGTTTTATGTTGCGCTGACCGCCCTCCCACCTCAGGTGTTCGGCCCAAGCCTGGGGCCGCCCGGGTGGGCTCGACCACCTCGCCCGACCGCACGCAGGAGGCCTTCTGTCGGTGGGCCCACGTACGGTAGTCCCATGGCGCAGAAGATCCTGGGTGGCCACGGAGTGCGCCCGACGGTGGAGCGGATCGACACCAACCTGGCGAGGACCGGGCGAGCGTTCGAGGTGGTCAGCGACTACCGGCCGGCAGGTGACCAGCCGGCCGCCATCAAGGAGATCACGAGCAGGCTCCGGGGCGACAAACCAGACGTTGTCCTGCTCGGCGCGACCGGCACCGGCAAGTCCGCCACGACGGCATGGCTGGTCGAGCAGGTCCAGCGGCCGACGCTGGTGATGGCACCTAACAAGACGCTCGCCGCGCAGCTGGCCAACGAGTTCCGCGAGCTGCTCCCGCACAACGCGGTCGAGTACTTCGTTAGCTACTACGACTACTACCAGCCCGAGGCCTACGTCCCGCAGACCGACACCTACATCGAGAAGGACTCCAGCGTCAACGAGGAGGTCGAGCGCCTCCGGCACAGCGCCACGATGAGCCTGCTGACGCGCCGGGACGTGATCGTCGTGGCCAGCGTGAGCTGCATCTACGGCCTCGGCACCCCGCAGGAGTACGTCGACAGGATGGTCCGCCTCACCGTCGGGGACACCGTGGAGCGCGACAAGCTGCTGCGCCGGTTCGTCGACGTGCAGTACACCCGCAACGACCTGGCGTTCACCCGTGGCACGTTCCGGGTGCGCGGGGACACCGTTGAGATCTTTCCGGTCTACGAGGAACTCGCGATCCGGGTCGAGATGTTCGGCGACCAGATCGAGCGGGTCATGACGCTGCACCCGCTGACCGGCGAGATCCTCGCCGAACACCAGGAGGTCTTCGTCTTCCCGGCCACCCATTACGTCGCCGGTCCGGAGCGGATGGAGCGGGCCACCGCAAGCATCGAGGTCGAGCTGGCCGAGCGGCTGGCCGAGATGGAGGGCCAGGGCAAGCTGCTCGAGGCCCAGCGGCTGCGGATGCGCACGACGTACGACCTGGAGATGATGCGGCAGGTCGGCTTCTGCAACGGCATCGAGAACTACAGCCGGCACATCGACGGCCGAGCGAAGGGCACCGCGCCGCACACGCTGCTCGACTACTTCCCCGAGGACTTCCTGCTCGTCCTGGACGAGTCGCACGTGACGGTGCCGCAGATCGGGGCGATGTACGAGGGCGACATGTCCCGCAAGCGGACCCTCGTCGACCACGGCTTCCGGCTGCCGAGCGCGATGGACAACCGGCCGCTGCGCTGGGAGGAGTTCCTCGAGCGCACCGGCCAGACGGTCTACCTCTCAGCGACCCCCGGGCAGTATGAGCTGTCCAGGGTGAAGGACGACGTCGTCGAGCAGGTGATCCGCCCAACCGGCCTGGTCGACCCGGAGATCGTGGTGAAGCCCACGAAGGGGCAGATCGACGACCTAGTGCACGAGATCAGGATCCGGGCCGAGAAGGACGAGCGCGTACTCGTCACCACCCTCACCAAGAAGATGTCGGAAGACCTCACCGACTACCTGCTCGACCTGGGCATCCGGGTCCGCTATCTGCACTCGGAGGTCAACACGATCCGCCGCATCGAGCTGCTCAAGGAGCTTCGCCAAGGCGTCTTCGACGTCCTCGTCGGGATCAACTTGCTCCGCGAGGGCCTCGACCTGCCTGAGGTGTCGCTGGTGGCGATCCTCGACGCCGACAAGGAAGGCTTCCTGCGCAGCGGGACGTCCCTCATCCAGACCATCGGCCGCGCAGCCCGCAACGTGTCCGGGCAGGTCCACATGTACGCCGACAGGAT
>JAYTHM010000375.1:0-4106 GCA_043732645.1 Frankiales bacterium | reverse complement strand
TGGTCGCAGGTCGGCGACAGGGGCTCCACCCCCTCGACGGGGAGCAGCCCGTACGACGGCTTCAGGCCGACCACGCCGCAGTAGGCCGCGGGCACCCGGATCGAGCCACCGGTGTCGGTGCCCAGGGCGGCGGGGCAGGCACGGACCCCGACGAGCGCCGCCGAGCCCCCGCTGGAGCCGCCGGCCGTGAAGCGGGGGTCCACGGGGTTGCGGGCCTCGCCGAGGTCAGGGTGCGGGGCCCCGGCAGCCCGCTCCAGCAGGCTCGACAGCGCGAAGACGTCGGCGGCGGCCGTACGCAGCCGGGCGACCACGGGCGCGTCCGTCGGGCGAGGAGGTCCGTCCTGGTCGGCCGGGTTGCCGTTGCCGCGGGGCTGGCCCGCGACGTCGATCATGTCCTTGACCGCGACCGCCACCCCGAGCAGCGGCCCCTGTCCGGCGCGTGGCGGTGGGGGCAGCAGGCGCACGACGGCATCGAGCGGTCCGCCGAGCCGCTCGGCCGCCTCGTAGGCCGCCAGCAGGACCAGGTTGGCCCGGCCGGGCGGGCGCTGGCCCCGCTCGACGGCCGCGACGAGCTGGGCGAGGCAGCCGGTCAGCGGCCTTACGGCCAGGGCCACGACGTCCTCGCCCGAGCCGTGCTGCTCGCCGACCAGAGCGGTGAGCAGGGGCCGCCAGACCTCGTCCGCGAGGACGTCACCGGAGGTGGGGTCGCACACCTGCAGGGACCGGAGCGTCGCGCGCTGGGCCAGACCTGACATCGACGAGCTCGTCGTACCGTCCTGTGGGCGCTCGATGTGTTGCACCGGGATTCCTCTGATTGACACCTGCTATCTCACTTGCCAAGGTACGGCGACCAAGCCCACGGACAGCACCGTCACCGGAGGAACGCATGCGTCGAGTCATCGCCACCGTCGTCACCGCCGCGCTCAGCGTCACCCTCGCCGGCTGCGGCGGGGGCACGACGAGCGCGAAGAACACCGCCGGGGTACCCGCCAAGGGCGGCGACCTCGTCATCGTGAAGGCCCTGGACTCCAAGTCCATGGACAACACCACCACCTTCGACAACGACTCCATCTGGGTCTTCGAGCAGATGATGGAGCCGCTCTACACCGTCACCGAGGACGGCAAGAGCGTGAAGCCGTGGCTCGCCACGAGCTACACCCTGTCGACCGACAAGTTGTCCTGGACCTTCAAACTCCGCGAGGGCGTGAAATTCCACAACGGCCAGCCGCTGACCTCGGCGGATGTGAAGTTCTCCATCGACAAGGCCTCCGGCACCAAGGGCGGTTGGGAGTTCATCAACACTGCCATCAAGTCGGTGACCGCACCCGACCCGGCGACGGTGGTCGTGACGACGAAATACCCGTGGGCCCCCCTGCTGGCGGACCTGTCCAACTTCAACAACGGCATCGTGCCGAAGGACTACGGCGGGATGACGGCCGCCAAGTTCTACGAGCACCCGGTCGGCACCGGACCGTTCAAGTGGGACCACTGGACGAAGGGCTCCGAGCTCAAGCTGGTCAAGAACCCGGACTACTGGCAGACCGGAAAGCCCAGCCTGGACAGCGTCACTTGGAAGCCGGTGCCGGATGACAACACCCGCACGCTGCAACTGCAAGGCGGTCAGGCGCAGCTCAACGAGTTCCCGCCATTTTCCTCGTTGAACCAGTTCAAGAACAGCAGCACCACCCAGGCGACGCTGTTCAACTCGACCAAAACCGACTACCTGCTGATGAACCACACAACCGCGCCTTTCAATGACGTGCACGCCCGCCGCGCGATCTCGCTGGCCATCGACCGGCAGGCCCTCATCAAGGCCGTGCTGTTCGGCAACGGCAAGCCGGCCAACTCGTTCATGCCGCCGCAGGTCCCCTACTACGACGCCGCGACGCCGGGGCTGCAGTACGACCTCGGCGCGGCCAAGGCGGAGCTGGCCAAGTCCTCGACACCCGGCGGCTTCACCGCGACGTACCTGGCAGCGGCCGGCGACACCCAGGACGCCTCGATCGCCCAGATCCTGCAGAGCGCCGTCAAACCGCTCGGCATCACGATCAAGATCGAGAATGTCGACCCGGCCACTGCCCGAACCCGCCAGAACAAGCAGGACTACCAGATCACCCACTCCCTGTGGACGATGGATATCGCCGACCCCGACGAGTTGGTGAGCTTTGCCGTCGACCCGACGACGGGCGCCAAGTCCTTCTACACCGGTTACAACAACAAAGCCGTCATCGCCGCCACCCACGATGCCCAAAAAGCCTTTGACCCGGCGGTGCGGCAGGCGAAATACACATTCATCCAGAAAACTGCCGCGGAGGACGCCTTCATGGCCTTTCTGTACTACTCGCCCTACCAGTGGGCGTACTCCAAGAAGGTGCACGGTTTCCTGCCATACCCGACCGGCAACTACCACCTCGAGGACGTGACGCTCAGCAAGTAGCAGACCCCAGGGATCCCGGACCGGCGGCAGGAGGAAGCAGTGGCCCACCTCGCGTTCATCGGCAAGCGGTTGTGGCAGCTCCTCCCCGTCCTGTTCGGGATCACCCTGGTTGTCTTCTTCATGATCCACCTCATTCCGGGTGACCCGGCGGCGACGCTGCTCGGCAACCGCTCGACACCGCAGGCGGTGGCCGCGCTGCGCCAGCAATTCGGTTTGGACGAGCCGCTGTACCGGCAGTACCTGGATTTCCTCGGCCGGATCGCGCACGGCGACCTGGGTTCATCCTTCGTCTACAAGAGCCCCGTCCGCGGCCTGGTCGAGGGCCGGATCTCCTCGACGCTATGGCTGCTCGCCGCCGGGGCGCTGTTCTCGCTGTTGCTGAGCGTCCCGCTCGCCGTGCTGGCCGCCAGCCGAAAGGACGCGGTGCGCGACCAGGCGGTCCGGATCGTCCCGCTCATCGGCCTCGGTATGCCGGCCGTGTGGGTCGGGCTCATGTTGCAACTGTTCTTCGCCCTCAAGCTCGGGCTGTTCCCGGTCAGCGGCTTCGGCAGCACCGTCGTCGAGCACGCTAAATCCATCGTCCTGCCGGCGACCACGGTCGCGGTCGCCCTCGCCCCGATTCTGGTGCGGAGCCTGCGCACCAGCCTGCTCGACGTCCTGGACAGTGACTACGTGCTGACCGCCCGGGCGAAGGGGATCAGCCGCAGCCGGCTCCTGCTGCACCACGCCCTGCGCAATGCCGCGGTCTCCTCGGTGACGGTGCTCGGCGTCAACATCGCCTACCTGGTCGGGGCAACCGTCATCGTCGAGCGGGTATTCGCGCTGCCGGGGCTCGGCACCCTGATGCTCGACTCGATCTACAGCCGGGACTTCCCGGTCGTGCAGGGGGTCGTCATCGTCATCGCCGTGCTCGTCGTCCTGGTCAACCTGGCCACCGACCTGGCGCATGCCTCCCTCGACCCGCGGGTGGGGGTGGAGCGTTGACAGCCGTCGTCGACCGGCCGGCCCTCGAGCCGGCCGACCCGGCGATCGTCGCGGTGGCCCCGCGCCGCAAGCGCCTGAACCCCACCCTCATCGCCGGGATGACGCTGCTCGGCCTGCTGGTGCTGGCCGCTGTCTGCGCCCCGTTGCTCACGCCCTACGACCCCACCGCCCAGGACCTCGGGCGGTCCCTGGCCAGTCCCGGCGGCAAGCACCTGCTCGGCACCGATCAGCTCGGCCGGGACGTGCTGAGCAGGCTGCTGTACGGCGCGCGCACCGACCTGCGGGTCGGGCTGCTCGCCGTACTGTTTCCGTTCGTCATCGGCTCGACGCTCGGGCTGATCGTCGGCTTCCGGGGTGGCTGGCTGGACACCATCGTGATGCGCCTCGTCGACATGGTCATCGCGTTCCCGTTCTACGTCCTGATCATCGCGCTGGTCTTCGTACTCGGCCCCGGCACCCGCAACATCTACATCGCCATCACCGCGGTCGGCTGGGTTGCCTACTGCCGGATCGTCCGCGGCGAGGTACTGGTCGCCAAGCAGCAGGAGTACATACTGGCCGCCCGCGCGGCGGGTGTCCCGACCTGGCGGTTGCTGCTCCGCCACCTGCTGCCCAACGTGATCATGCAGGCGATCGTGTTCTCGATGAGCGACATCGTGCTGTCGATCCTGGCCATCGTGACGCT
>JAYTHM010000374.1:0-4108 GCA_043732645.1 Frankiales bacterium | reverse complement strand
CGGCGAGCCAGTGGCACCGATCGTTGTCGAGCAGCGGGTACAGGCCGATCTCCAGGTCACCGGACAGGTGCCGGGTCACCACCTCTTCCGTGAGAGGCAGGTAGTTCCGGTCAGCCGGGCGAACTCCCTTGCGGAACCCGCCCTTCACGGCAGGCATCCAGCCGCCGCGTCCGGTGCGGTCGCTGTCCCACCGGACGGCGTACACGTCACTGCGGGCCCGGAACAGGTTCGCGTAGAAGGCGACCTTGTCCCTCGCTGCCGAGGCGGCCGTGACCGTGCCGGGCGCGGCGTCGAACATCACCGTCGGCGCCGCCCCGGGGCGCTTGCTCTCCGGCTCCGAGATCTTCAGCATCCCGCGAAGGTGCGCATTGTCGGCCTCGAGCTCTGTGATCCGGGAACGCATCGCGTCCAGGTCGCCCGTGAGGCTCAGCTGCGCCCCGCTACCGGACGAACGAGGCTCGTGCCCGTCGACAGGACTCTCCGCTCCCGTAGGTGCTGCACGAAGGCGCAAGCACGATCCGCATCGCCTTGCCGACGATAACGGCGTCTGCCGCCTTGGAGCGGCCAACCGCTCTCCGCGTGTCTCCATCGCATTGCGTGCTCAAGTCCGAGGCCTCAGCGCGACTACAACTTGCAAGTTGTAGTCGCTTGGAGTTATATTCAGCTGGTGATCCTGGACTGGCCTGAGGAGTTCGATCGCTGGCTCACCGCCATCGAAGAAGCCGGCGGCGTCGTTGAAGAAGTCACCCTCGCGCTTCTTGAAGAACTCGCCCAGCTCGACGGAGAACCGACCGAGGAGTCCGCCACCTTCAAACGCGTCCGGCAGGCCAGACGTCATCGACTCTGGCGCATCTCCCACCCGTACGAACCCGACATAGCCATCCGCATCATCTTCTGGTTCGAGAGCAACCTGCTCGTGGTCACGCTCGTGGGCTTCAACAAAGCCAAGCTCGGCGACGTCTGGTACACCAGCGCCGCCGTCAGAGCAGAAGCCCTCGTCGACCAGTGGCGCCGAATCCATCAACCCGGAACGGAAGGAACGACATGAGCACACCCGCACCCGCAAGTGGCCTCACGGGCGACACCACCAATGTCACGTTCGTCCGCGGAAACGAGCGACTCGCCCGCATGCTCGCCAAGCCCGGCATGCAACAGGCCGTCACTGCCAGACGAGCCAAGATGCGTGACGCGGACAGAAGTCACGCGATGGGCCTGGCCGCGCTTCGCAAGGCCGCCGAGCTCACCCAAACCGAACTCGCACAGACCCTCGGGGTCTCGCAGGCGGCCGTCGCGAAGACCGAACAGCGCGAGGACCTGCTGCTCTCCACACTAAGCGCCTACATCGAAGCACTCGGTGGCCAGGCGCACATCGTCATCACCTTCAACGGCGAAGAGATCGACCTAGACCTCGGGGCCCTGCGCAGAGGTCCAGCACCCTCCTAGCCAACAGGCCGCCCGCGTGCAGCCGGGACGGGAACCGCGCCCTCATCCTGAGGTGAGCCTGCTCGTGATCAGCCTGAGGACCATCCCGCACAGCGATAGTCGGTCGTTACCCGTGGTCGAGACAGCCGACCACCGTCGAGAGCGGCATCACTTCGTGGTCGGCTGGGCCGTCGCCCGCCGACCTTCTTGAAGGTCAAGTCCGTCAGCTCGACTTTCATCGCGGGGGGGCGAGGGCCGCTTCGCTGAAGATCTGGTTCCTCCGATGCGGTTTGGCACGCCATCTGGCACGCCGCTCAAAATCGAGGCCAAAATGAAGCGAGATCCCTTACGTAGCAAGGGATCTCGGATGTGGGCGATACTGGACTCGAACCAGTGACCTCTCGCGTGTGAGGCGAGCGCTCTAACCAACTGAGCTAATCGCCCGAGTGCGCGGGGACAACACCCGGACAGCAGGAAACACTAGCGCACCCACTCCCTTAAGCCAGGAGCTCCTTGATGCTGTCGACGGCCTGTCCGACTAGCCCGTACTTCGACGCCAGGACCGCTCCGGCGACTGCAAGCACGAGACCTCCGACAGTGACGACACCGGTACGCCACGGGTGCGCTTTCGCCTGAGTCCAGGCGGCCCGGGCCGGCCCCTTGGCCCGCTCCAGGAGCGCTTGAGCGAAGGCGAACTCCAGCGACCAGATGGCTAGACCGACGAGGATCGGCGGGATCGTCAGCGGCCCTGGCAGAACGATCGCCGCAACGCCGACGACGATAAAGGCGGCTCCCAGAACGAACACGGTCACCCGTACGAGTAGGTCCCCTCCGGGGAGCACGCGGACCTTGTCGCGCAGGTGAAAAGGCGTCACCGCAACATCATGACCCGGACCACGCCCGGAGAACCCGGCTGGCCTAGGCCTCGCCGGTGACGACAGCCGGTTGGGTCGACAACGACGGCGCCTTGCGGCCGGCCTCGTGGGTGACCATGAACGTCTTGATCCCGGCCTTGTCCGCGACGTGCAGGTTGTTGACCAGCGTCAGCCCGGTGCTTCGGACGTCGAAGGAGCCGACGGGCCGCACGTCGCCGTACCGGCTCCTCTCCCACAGGACGTAGATGCTGTTGTGGTCGTTGACGGGCAGGCCCTGCATGACGAGCGAGACCGAGTCGCCGTTGACGACGACGACGCCCTTCTGCCCGGAGGCCCCCGTCAGGTCGATCTTGCGGGAGCCGTCCACCAGCAGGCTCGCGACGGTCTGCTGGAGCTTCGCTGCGTTGGTAGTCACGTCCCGGTTGTGGGACTTGAGGTTCTCGTTGGCGAGGACGAGCGCAACGACCATCACCACGGACGCGGCCGCACCGACGACAGCCGTTGACCAGCGCACCGTCCGGGTCTGTCGCAGGGTGCGGACCTCGTCCAGCGACACCGGAGCGGGCGCCGGAAAGTTACCTGAACGCCCGGACTCCGCCACCCCAGCACGAATGCCTTCGAGGACGGACAGCGGTGGCGCCTCGGAGGCCACGCCGTACGCGAGGTGTGCAAGGGTGTCCAAGTGCTCGGCGAGGGCGAGGGCACAGGCAGCGCAACCGGGCAGGTGCGCTAGGAAGACCAGCTCGTCCTCGGGCTCGAGCGCAGACAGAGCATGCCCCACAGCGAGCTGCTCGTAGAGCTCGTGGGAGGTTTCGCGGACGGTCACAGCGTCACCTTCGGCTGGTCGGTGTAGGGGTCATCGTCGGGGGCGGTGTCGTGCAGGCCTTCGAGGCCGCCTTTGAGGCGGCGCATCCCGGCCAACATCCGGGTCTTCACGGTGCCGAGCGGGGTGTTGGTCAGGCCGGCGATCTCACGCTGGGTGTAGCCACCGAAGTAGGCCAGCGTGAGGGCTTCCTTCTGCGGGTCGGGCAGGGTCGTCAGGGCCTCGCGGACGCGCTCGCGGCGCAGCGTGGACCACACCTCGTCGTGCACCTTGGGCCCGTCGACCTCACGCTCCTCCAACATCTCCGCCGTCGTACGACGCTTGCGGAGGTTCTCCTCGCGGCGGACCGCATCGACGGCCTTGTGGTGCGTCATCGACAGCAACCAGGTCGAGAAGCCCCCGCGGGTGGCGTCGAAGCGGTGCGCGTCCCGCCACACGGTGAGGAACACCTCCTGAACGACGTCCTGGGCGAACTGCTCGTCGGCGAGGATCCGGCGAGCCAACCCGTAGCAGGCCCGGCCGTAGCGGGCGTACAGCGCCTCGAGCGCTCCGCCGTCGCCCTCGGTGACACGGGCAGCCAGGGCACGGTCGTCGAGCCCGTCATACGGCGTCGCCCTGGCGTCGGAACCAAGAGCACGGCGCGGCTGCCCAACGCGGGCCTTCGGGGTGGTCACGGCTGTCCTCACACACTGCGTTCGCAGCGCGGGGCTGCGCGGATTGGACGCTCGCCCGCTACTGGCCTGGCCGGACAGGAAGGACTCCTAAACAATACCCGGGCAGGTTCCTCCCGCACGCTGGAGCGGCTGCTCTGGGCCGTCCGGGTGAAGTCTGGGTGGACGAAGGGTTCGCGAGGCTCTCTAGGGGGGATCCTGTGGCCATGAGGGATCCTTCACCCCTCGAGGAGGTCATGCATGACGCCCCGTCCGGTCACCCTCAGCACCGAGGTGCAGCTTTCCCTCATTGTGCCCGGTGCGACCACCCTTCCTGT
>JAYTHM010000373.1:0-31693 GCA_043732645.1 Frankiales bacterium | reverse complement strand
CGGCCTCGGGCACCTCGTGGAGGGCCTCGACGGCGAGGCTGCTCTGCGCGGTCACCGCCGTGACGACCATCGCCCCGTGGACCCCCAGCGCGGCCAGGGTCCGCAGGTCCGCGGCGAGTCCGGCCCCTCCCCCGGAGTCGGTGCCACCGACGGCCAGCACGCGCTTCACGAGAAGTGCTCCCAGCCGCCGGTGACCGCTTCGCCGTCGACGACGACGCCCTCACCCTGGATGACCCGGCCGATGACGTGGCAGCCCTCCGGGACGGGACCGGACAGCGTTGCCACCAGCGCGTGGTCCTCCCCGCCCGTCAGCACGTCCTCCAGCGAGACCGCCTGATCGACAACAGATGCGCTCTCGATCTCGATCCGCACGCCGCTCGACAGGGCGAGGTGTCCGAGGTCCTGCACCAGCCCGTCGCTGACGTCGCACATCGCCGTCGCCCCCGCTGCCGCGAGCACGACGCCCAGCGCGTACGGCGGGGTGGGCCGGCGGTGCGCGTCGACGAGGGGGCCCTCCAGCACCCCTGACTGGAGCAGCCTTAGACCCGCCGCCGACCAGCCGAGCCGGCCCGCGACCACCACGGCGTCCCCGGGGACGGCCCCGGAGCGCGGCACGAAGCGGCCGGGCAGCGACCCGAGGGCGGTGACGGACACGACCACCTGCGCGGCCGAGACCGTGTCACCACCGACGATGACGGCACCGACCAGCGCGGCCTCGTCCCGCAACCCGTCGGCCAGGCCCAGGGCCCACGCCAGGGGGAGGTCTGGTGGAGCGGCCAGGCCGACGAGCAGCGCGGTCGCCGTACCGCCCATAGCTGCGACGTCGGCGAGGTTTGCCGCAGCCGCCTTACGCCCCACGTCGTACGCGCTGGACCAGTCCCGGCGGAAGTGGACCCCCTCGACGAGGACGTCGGTCGTGGCCACGACCCGGCCGTCGGGGAAGGCCACGACGGCAGCGTCGTCACCCGGCCCGAGCAGCACGGCGTCGGACTGAGGCAGGCGGGCGGTCACGGCGTTGACGAGGCCGAACTCGCCCAGCGACCGTGCGGTAGGTTCCGACACGCCAGCAAGCCTTCCAGAAAGGGGTCCTTCGTCGTGGTCCAGGCCTACATCCTCATCCAGACCGAGGTCGGCAAGGCCGCTGCCGTGGCCGAGGCGATCGGCAAGCTTGACGGCGTCGCGACCGCGGAGGACGTCACCGGCCCCTACGACGTGATCGTGCGCGCCGAGGCGCACAACGTCGACGAGCTCGGCAAACTGGTGGTCGCCCGCATCCAGGGCGTCGACGGCATCACCCGCACCCTCACGTGCCCTGTCGTCCACCTGTAGTCGTCGCGCTCGCTGCCTTGGTCGCCGCGGGCTGCGCGGGGCAGTCGATGGCCACGACGACCTCCCGGGGCGTGAGCGTGCCGTCGGTCAACGGCGTCGCGATCAAAGCCCTCATCTCCTGCCGCGAGCTGAAGGCCCAGCTGCCCAAGGCGATCACGCCAGGTGCTGACCTACGGCCGGTCACGCCGGAGTCCGATACGACGGCCGCGTGGGGCATGCCCCCCATCACCTTGCGCTGCGGGGTGTCGGAGGGCAGCAGCCTGGACGACCCCTACACGTTCAACGGGGTGCGTTGGGCTCAGCACGACGTCGGAGCCGCCCGTACATGGACCACCCTGGGCCGCAAGGTCAACGTGGTGGTCGAGGTGCCCGATGCCTACAGTGGTCAGGCAGAACTGATCGGCAGCCTCGCCACGGCCATCACGCACACCCTCAGCTGAGCCCCGCCTTCACGCGCATGCCTCGGCGAGCTCGCGCAAAGCCGGCTCGTAGGCCTCCCCGAAGGTCGGGAACGCGTGGACCACCTGGGTCAGCGTCATCAGCGCGATCTCGGCGCGGATCGCGAGGGTGGCCTCCGACAGCCACTCGTCGGCGTGCGGCCCGATCGCCGCGGCCCCGATGAGCACGCCCCGTGCGCGGTCGGCGGTGAGCACCAACCGCCCGCCACCGCTGCCCTCGGTGCTGGTCCTCGCCACGTCGGCGAGGTCAAAGCTCGCCGACACCGCGTCGACCCCCGCCGCTCGGGCCGTCGCCTCATCCTGGCCCACACTCGCGACCGCCGGATCGGTGTAGACCGCCCGCGGGATCGCACGGTAGTCGGCGCTGCTCTGCTTGCCCAGCATGGCATCCCCAACGATCCGCGCCTGGTAGTTGGCCGTGTGCGTGTACGGCGCGACACCCGTGACGTCACCCGCCGCGTAGACGTGCGGCGCCACCCGGCACTGCTCGTCGACCGTTACCGCGCCGTTGTCCTGAAGGGTGATGCCAAGCACCTCCAAACCGAGGCCGTCGGTCGTGGGCTTCCGGCCGACAGCCAGCAGGACGCGGTCGGCTGTGACGGTCCGCCCGTCCTTGAGAGTTGCCAGCGCGCGGCCCTGAGGGTCGGGGGCAAAGGACACGACCTCGGTGCCGAGCTGCACGTCGACACCCTCCGTGCGCAGGACGGCCGCGAGCGCCGCCGCGATGCTGGGCTCCTCCTTCGCGAGCAGCTGCTGGGCGCTCTCGATCAGCGTCACCTCGACCCCGAAGCGGGCGTGCACCTGGGCCAGCTCACACCCGACCGCACCGCCGCCGAGGACCAGCAGGCTGTCGGGACGCTCGGTGGTCGAGAGCGCCTCGTCCGAGCTCCACGTAGGCACGGTGTCGATGCCGGGCAGGCCAGGGCGCAGGGCCAGCGACCCGGTCGCCACGACCAGGTCGGTCCATCCCAGTGTGCGCTCCGCCCCGTCGGCGAGCGAGACCGTGACCGAGCCCTGCCCGCTGACGACCCCACGTCCCCGCACCAGGGTGACGCCGCGGCTCGCAAGGCCCTTGGCGGCCTCGCTGTCGTCGCGGTGCTCCGCAACCTCGTCACGTCGTCGGGCCGCTGCGGCATAGGCCAACCGGGCATCTCCCAGTGGGAGGCGCTCAGCGGCCCCTCCCAGCTCTCGGAGCCGTCCCGCGGTGGTCCTTGCCTCCGCAGCACGCAGCATCGCCTTGCTGGGCATGCAGGCGACATAGGGGCACTCCCCGCCCACGCGCAGCCCCTCGACCAGCGCGACCGACCGGCCGGCATCGGCGAGCCGACCGGCCAGGGCCTCCCCTGCCGAGCCCGCACCGAGGATGACGACGTCGTAGGTGTCCTTGCTGTGGTCCATGCCTGCAGCATCACCCGTGGAGAGCTGCCCGAACCCTCAGGCGACGCAGGTAACTTCAGCCGAGTGCCTGCAGCAGGTCCGCGACAAGGTCCTCGGCGTCCTCGAGCCCCACACTGAGACGCACCGCCGCAGGGTCGATGCCGGCCGCGGCCAGCGAGGCGTCGTCCAGCGAGGAGTGGGTCGTCGTCGCCACGTGGACGGCCTTGGTGACGGTGCCTCCCAGGGACGTGGCCCGCTTAACCAGCCGCAAGCGGTCGAGCAGCGCGAGCCCGGCCGGCCGCCCGCCACGGGGGGTGACGGTCACGACAGCGCCGTACAGGCCGGGGGTGAACAGGCGGGCCGCGAGGGCGTGGTCACGGTGGGTCGGCAGGCCTGGGTGGTCGACGCGCACGACCCGGTGGTCCTGCTGCAGCGCCGTCGCCACGGTCAAAGCCGTCTGGCACTGCCGGACCACCCGCAGCGGAAGCGTCGCCAGCCCACGGGTGAGCAGCGCGGCCTCGTCCGGGGCGAGCGCGCCGCCGGTGTCGAGCCGGACCGTCCGGATCCGCTCGAGCAGCGCGGCGGGTCCCACAACGACCCCCCCGGTGGCGTCGCTGTGGCCGCCGAGGTACTTCGTGGCGGAGTGGACGACCAGGTCGACTCCGTGCTCCAGCGGCCGGCAGATGACCGGGCTGGAGAAGGTTGCGTCGACCACGAACGGGACGCCGGCGTCGTGGGCGATCGCCGACAGGCCCGGCAGGTCGGCAACGGTCATGGTCGGGTTGGCGAGGACCTCGCCCCACAGGACCGCCGTCTCCGGCCGAAGGGCAGCGCGTACGGCGGACAGGTCGGTACCGTCCACGAAGGTGGTCATGACCCCGAACCGCGCCAGCTGGCGCGTCAGGAGGGTCCAGGTGCCGCCGTACACCTCCCGTGGGGCGACGACGTGAGATCCGTTGCCGCACAGGGCAAGCAGGGTGCCCGAGATGGCGGCCATCCCGCTGGCGAAGGGCTGGGCCACAGCGGTCCCGGACGGGTCCTCCAGCGCGGCGACCGCGTCGGCGAAGGCCTGCGCCGTCGGGTTGTCAGTGCGGCTGTAGGACCACCCACGCTCGCGGCCGGCGAAGACGTCAGCCATCTGCTGAGCGGTGTCGAAGACGAACGTCGCCGTCCGATAGACCGGTGCGACGAGAGGCTGCTGACCGAGCACCGGAGCGGGCGGTCCGTGGACGGCCCGGGTACCGAGGCCTCGCTGCTGGTCGCTCATTCGCCCTTGGTCTCTCGCTGCATGACGCTGCGGACCATCTCGACCGGTGTCATTCCCTTGTGGCACAAAGCGACGACGTGCTCGGTGATAGGCATGTCCACATCATGCTTCTGGGCCAGCTCAAGAATCGAGCGGCAGCTCTTGACGCCCTCTGCGGTCTGCTGCGTCTGGGCGAAGATCTCCTTCAGCGTTAGCCCACGGCCGAGCTTCTCGCCGAACGTGCGGTTGCGCGAGAGCGGCGACATGCAGGTCGCGACGAGGTCACCGAGGCCCGCGAGGCCCGAGAACGTCAGGGGGTCGGCGCCCAGGGCCTTGCCCAGTCGGGCCGTCTCGGCGAGCCCGCGGGTGATGAGCGAAGCCTTCGTATTGTCGCCGAAGCCCATGCCGTCGGCCATGCCCACGGCGAGAGCGATGACGTTCTTGACAGCCCCTCCCAGCTCGCAGCCGACCACGTCGGTGTTGGTGTAGGGCCGGAAGTACGACGTTAGCGAGGCCGCCTGCAGCCGCTCCGCCGCCTCCAGGTCGATGCACGCGACAACCGTCGCCGCAGGCTGGCCGCTCGCGATCTCCTTGGCCAGGTTGGGTCCCGAGACGACCGCGACCCGTGAAAGCGGCACGTCGGCGACCTCGCAGATGACCTCGCTCATCCGCTTGGTGGTGCCGAGCTCTACGCCCTTCATCAAGCTGACCAGCAGGCTGTGCTTCTCCAGCCCCGACGCGACCACGGCCAGGTTGTCCCGAAGGGTCTGGGAGGGAACGGCCAGCACCACGAAGTCCGCACCCCTGACAGCCTCCAGTGCGTTGGAGGTCGCCCAAAGCCCTGCCGGCAGGGCGATCCCAGGCAGATAGTCAGGGTTCTCGTGGGTCTCGTTGACGGCTCGCGCGAGCTCTTCCCTCCGGGACCACAGGACCACCTCGTTACCGGCGTCGGCGAGGACCTTGCCGAAGGCGGTCCCCCAGGAGCCTGTGCCCAGGACAGCGGCTCGTGTCATGCGGGCCTCCTCTGGCTGTCGGGGTTGTGGATCACAGTCGGCGCGCTCTCCCCTCGCAGGGGCTCCAGCATCGTGCGGATCGCGGTCATGATGGCATCAGTGGCCTCGCGCAGGACCTCCGAGGTGAGCTCCTTGCCCAACCACGGGGACAGGTCAACCGGTGGCCCGGCGACGACCTCGATGGTGTGCCGCGGCAGCAGGTGCAGTCCTGGGGTCCGGTAGGAGTCCAGGATGGCCTGCGCCCCCCACTGCGCGACCGGCACCACGGGCGCGCCGGACAGCAGGGCGAGGCGGGCGACCCCGGTGCGAGCCACCATCGGCCACTTCCCGGGGTCCCGGGAGACGGTGCCCTCGGGGTAGATCGCGATCAGCTCGCCGCTGCGCAGGGCATCGACGGCGTCCCGCAGGGCCAGCGACGCGTCAGCGGTGTTGCGGTGCACCGGGATCTGCTTGGCTCCGCGCATGGTGCGCCCCACCAGCCCGTTGCCCTTGAACAGGCTGGCCTTGGCGAGGTAGCGCGGAATTCTTCCCGTGCTGTACATGATCGCGTCAGCCAGGACGAGCGGGTCGACATGCGAGATGTGGTTGGCCGCGACGATCACGCCGCCATCGTCGGGCACGTTGACGAAGCCACTCCAGCAACGCCGCGTCAGCAGAAGCAGCGGCGGCTTCACCAGCACCACCGCAAGGCGGTACCAGAACCCGATGCGACCCAGACGCACGTCCACTCCCTCTGCAGCCCTTCAGGAGGGCGTGTCGTGGGGTCGAGTCTCGCCGCCCCTGCCACCGCTGTCCACGAGCCTGCCAGACTCCTGCAGATGGCGAGCTCCTGGGGTGTCGTGGTGCCCGTGAAGCGCCTGGATCTGGCCAAGTCCCGGCTTGCGTCCTATGGCGACGCCCGCCGCCGCGCCCTCGCCCTCGCCTTCGCCGCCGACGTCGTCGTCGCGGCCCTGCAGGTCGCTACCGTCCTGGTCGTCACCGACGACCCACTTGCCGCGCACGCCCTCGCCGACCTTGGGGCGCTGGTCGTGCCCGACGACCCCGATGCCGGTCTCAACCCGGCCCTCGCGCACGGCGCCGCCCTGCTCCGCGAGCACCACTCGCTGCTTGGAGTTGCAACGCTCTCAGCCGACCTCCCCGCGCTGCGCGCGGCGGACCTCGCCGCTGTCCTTCACCGTGTGCCCCAGGGGATGCGGGGCTTCGTCACCGACACCGCGGGCACCGGTACGACGCTGCTTGCCGCCGCCACAGGCGCGGAGCTTTTGCCCGCGTTCGGGCTCGACTCCCGGGCTGCCCACCTGGCGTCGGGAGCCTTCGAGCTGGTCGCCGCCGACGGCCTTCGGCGCGACGTCGACACGCCCGACGACTTGGCCGCCGCAGCTGCCCTGGGCCTGGGGCCGCACTCGGTGGATGCTTCGCGGGGGCTGTGGTGAAGCGGGTGACCATCTCCGGAGGGCCGTCCGCGACCGTACGGGACTGGGACCCCGCCACAGGCGGGAGCGCCATGCTTGACGACGGCTCCTACGTCGTACTGCCCCCTGAGTGCCTGCAGGGCAGCGTCTTTCGCTTTCTGCGCCCCGGCCAGCGGATCCGCCTGTCCAGCGACGCCCGCGGCGGCGGCCTCACCGTCACCCTCCCTTCCTGAGCTCTGGTCCTGCCTTCGGGAGCCGAGCGACCCACCCTCGGGGGGGCTGCACGTGGAGCGACGGCGACGGTGGCATGACGAAGGCCCCGCCGGAGCCAGGGCCTTCGTCGATGCCGTGCTGGTCCTACCGGGGCCGGACCTACTTCTTGGCGGGGGCCTTCTTCGCCGGGGCCTTCTTCATCGACCCAGCCTTGGCGGCGACCGGAGCCTTCGCCGAAGTCGCCTTCTTCACCGGCGTCGCCTTAGCCGCGACAGCAGCCCTCTTGACCGGAGCCTTCGCGGCAACCCCCGCCTTGACCGGCGCGGCCTTTTTCACCGTCGCAGCCTTGGCAGCGACGGCAGCCTTCTTGACCGGAGCAGCCTTCCTGACGGGCGCGGCCTTGACAGCGACCGCCGACTTGGCCGGGGTGACCTTCTTGGCCGGAGCAGCCTTGGCAGCGACAGCAGCCCTCTTGACCGGAGTGGCCTTGGCAGCCTTCTTCGCCGCGGTGGCCTTAGCTGCGGTCTTTGCGGCCGCCTTGGCAACCGGCTTCTTGGCACCCGCAACGGCGTCCTTGAAGCCCTGGCCTGGACGGAACTTCGGCACCGAGGTCGCCTTCAGCTTGACCTGCGCACCGGTGGCCGGGTTGCGGGCCACCCGGGCCGCACGGTTGACCTTCTCGAAGACGCCGAAGCCCGCGATCGCGACCTTCTCGCCCTTCGAAACAGTGCGGGTGACGGCGTCGACGACGGCCTCGACGGCGACAGCGGCAGCCCGCTTGTCGCCGATCTGGTTTGTGATCGCCTCGATCAGCTCGGCCTTGTTCACAGCAAATACCTCCAAGGACTGATGAGGCACTCTGCCCCTAGGTGACAACGGTAAGGGGCACATGCGCTCACGTCGAACACCGAAAGGGGTAACTTTCCTTGTGTCGCAACGCTTGTCGGCCGGAAAGCCGACAGTCAGTCGTCCCGTGGCTCCGGTCTCCAGCCACGGTCGAGGTCACTGAGGAACGCGTCGAGGCGTTCGGAGGACCGGCTCAGGTCGTGCTTTGCCGCATCAGTGATCGCGATCAAATGCCTTAGGACACGGGCTTTTTCGGTCTCACAAGCCCCGAGCGACGCCACCCGACGGTGGGCGTCACGTAGCCGGACGGACAGGTCGGTGAACAGCTCGGCATCATCCACCCGCTCATCGTCGCACCCGTCAGAGCGCTCGAGCAGCAGGCTTCCAACGAGGTCTTTTTTCCTCATAGGAGGCGATGTCGTCGCCGTGTCGCAGGGTCAGGCCGATGTCGTCGAAGCCTTCCATGAGGCGCCAACGGGTGAAGTCGTCGAGCTCGAAGCTCTCCACGACGGTGCCGGCCCGCACCTCACGAGCCTCGAGGTCGACGGTGATGAGGACTGTCGGGTCGTTCTCAACCAGGTCCATCAGGGTGGCGACGACATCCGCAGGAAGCTGCACCGGGAGCAGACCCCCCTTGAGGCTGTTGCCTCGGAAGATGTCAGCGAAGCGCGGGCTGATCACGGCCTTGAAGCCATAGTCCGTCAGAGCCCAGACCGCGTGCTCACGCGAGGAACCGGTGCCGAAGTTCTCCCCGGCCACCAGGATGCTCGCGCCCCGGCGCTCCGGCGCGTTCAGCACGAACGACGGGTCCTCGCGCCACTCGCTGAACAGGCCCGCTCCGAAGCCGGTCCGCTCGACCCGCTTGAGCCAGTCGCTCGGGATGATCTGGTCGGTGTCGACGTCGCTGCGGCGCAGGCCGACAGCCGTGCCGGTATGGCTGACGAAGGGGTCCATCAGTGCCCGCTCTCGGTGCTGTCGTTGGTCAGGTCGGAGGGTGCTGCGAGTCGGCCGACCACGGCGGTCGCCGCGGCCACCTGGGGGGACACGAGGTGGGTGCGACCACCGCGGCCCTGACGGCCCTCGAAGTTGCGGTTGCTAGTGGAGGCGCTGCGCTCCCCGGGCTTGAGGGTGTCGGGGTTCATGCCCAGGCACATCGAGCACCCGGCGCTGCGCCACTCTGCGCCGGCGGCGGTGAAGACGGCGTCCAGCCCCTCCTTCTCCGCCTGGAGCTTCACCGCCATCGAGCCGGGCACGACGAGCATCCGCACCCCGGGTGCCACCTGGCGGCCCTGCAGAATCGTGGCAGCAGCGCGCAGGTCCTCCATGCGGCCGTTGGTGCACGAACCGAGGAAGACGGTGTCGACCGCGATGTCCCGCAGCGGAGTGCCCGCGGTCAGGCCCATGTAGGCGAGGGCCCGCTCGGCCGCGTCGCGGGCGTTGCCCTCCGGCAGAGCCTGAGGGTCAGGAACGACATCGGCCAGCGCGGATCCCTGCGCCGGGTTGGTACCCCAGGTGACGAACGGCGTGATGGCGCTCGCGTCGAACACGACCTCCTTGTCGAAGACGGCGTCCTGGTCGGTGACGAGCGCGTCCCAGGCAGCAACGGCCGCGGACCAGTCGGCCCCGGATGGCGCGTGGTCGCGGCCTCGCAGGTAGTCGTAGGTGGTCTGGTCGGGCGCGATCATGCCGGCGCGGGCACCCCACTCGATACTCATGTTGCAGACCGTCATGCGGGCCTCCATCGACAGGCCCGCGATCGCCTCGCCGCGGTACTCCACGACATAGCCCTGGCCTCCGCCGGTCCCGACCTGTGCGATGAGGGCGAGCACGAGGTCCTTGGCGGTGGTGCCCTCGGGCAGTGCACCCTCGACCGTCACGGCCATTGTCTTCGGCCGGGGAAGCGGGAGGGTCTGCGTCGCCAGAACGTGCTCGACCTCGCTGGTACCGATACCGAACGCCAGCGCCCCGAACGCGCCGTGCGTGGACGTGTGGCTGTCGCCGCACACGATTGTCATGCCCGGCTGGGTGATCCCGAGCTGAGGGCCGATCACGTGGACGATCCCCTGGCTCGCATCACCCATCGGGTAGAGACGCACCCCAAACTCGGCGCAGTTCTTGCGCAGGGTCTCGACCTGCACCCGGCTGACCGGGTCCGCGATCGGGCCCTGGAGCAGGTCCGTGGGGACGTTGTGGTCCTCGGTCGCAAGGGTCAGGTCGGCCCGACGGACCGGCCGTCCGGTCAGGCGCAGCCCGTCGAAGGCCTGCGGGCTCGTGACCTCGTGCACCAGGTGCAGGTCGATGTAGAGCAGGTCCGGCTCGCCCTCCGCCCGTCGTACGACGTGGTCGTCCCAGACCTTCTCGGCGAGCGTGCGGCCCATCATCTGCTCCCTCGTTTGCATTCTCATATGTTGAGATGATTGTATCGGTATGTGGAACAGACTAGCGGAGTTGGCGTCCTCGACAAAGCCGTTCTCGTCCTGGATGCGGTGCAGGCAGGCGCGCACTCCCTCGCCGCCCTCACCGAACGGACCGGGCTGTCGCGGGCGACCACCCACCGGCTGGCCGTCGCTCTGGAGGTGCATCGCTTCCTGGCCCGCGAGGGCGACGGCCGCTGGCGCCCCGGGCCGCGCCTGTCGACCCTCGGCTCGGACCTGCTGCTCGAGCACGCGGCACCTGTCCTCTCCCGGCTCCGCGACCTCACCGGCGAGAGCGCTCAGCTGTACTGGCGCGAGGGCGAGCACCGGATCTGCGTGGCTGCTGCCGATCTCGGCAGCGGCCTGCGCGACACCGTGCCGGTGGGCGCGGCCCTACCGATGACCGCCGGCTCAGCGGCGCAGGTGCTCCTCGCCTTCGGAAGCGGGGGCGTTCCCGAGGGGGCCGCCTTCACCGACCGAGTCCTGGCAGAGGTACGGCGACGGGGCTGGGCGCACTCGGTCGCCGAACGCGAACAGGGCGTCGCCTCGGTGTCCGCTCCGGTCTTCGGCGCGGACGGCCGCCTCGTAGCCGCGGTCAGCGTGTCCGGTCCCCTGGAACGTCTGACGCGGCAGCCGGGCCGACTGCACGCCGCAGCCGTCCTGGCCGCCGCCAAGGAGCTCTCGAGCGCCGGAGAGCCGCGGCCCGAAATGCCGCTTGTGTCCGGGCGCGAGCAGACGCAGCTGACGGACGGTCTCCGGTAGCCAGGCCGGGTACGTCAACGCGCGCCGATGACCATCCCGCTCCCCCGCCAGGAAGCCGACGGCTGGCCGGCCAGGGGCGAGGTCGCGCGTGTGCCGGTCATCCTGCTGCTGACCGGCTCCGGCCGCTGCTCGTACCCCACCCGCTCGGACGGCTTCGTCCGTTTCGTCGCCAGGTCCCTCCTGCGCGCGGTGTGAGCCAGCAGGCACCCGCCCAATCACCAGGGCCGGGCGGAGTGCTCTTGGTACCCCCGAGCGGATTCGAACCGCCGCTACCGCCGTGAGAGGGCGGCGTCCTAGGCCGCTAGACGACGGGGGCCGGGACTTTCTTCATGCTGTTCAGTTGTGACTTCGGCAGTTGTGGCACTACTCAGTGGTCGAGCTGGGGTACCTGGACTCGAACCAAGACTAACGGAACCAGAAACCGCCGGGCTGCCAATTACCCCATACCCCATGGTGTTGCGGCAATGATGCTAGCGGACGTCGGCACCGGCTTTCGGTGACCACTGTGAAGCGGACGTCACGCGGGCGTCAGGCTGCCGTGGGCACCAGCTCAGACGGCGGCGCGCAGTCTGGCGAGGACCCGTTCCTGGCCGAGCAGGGCCATCGACTCGGGCAGCGGCGGCGCGATCAGGGAGCCGCAGACCGCGGCGCGGACCGGCGCGTAGGCCTTGCCCCGCTTCAGGCCGAGGCCGTCGATCAGGGCAGCGTCCATGGCGGCCTGCACCGAGACGGTCGTCCACTCCTCGAGCGGCGCGAGAGCCTCGGCCAGGGCAGTCAGCACCGGCTCGGCGTCACCGAGGGACTTCTCTCGGGCAGCGTCCTGCACGACGAACTCGTCGTCGGTCACGAACAAGAAGCGCAGCAGGTCGACGCACTCCGACAACACGGCCATCCGGGTCTGGATCAGCGGTCCGGCGCCCGCGAGAAGACGGCGGTGCGCGGCGGAGTCGTCGTACAAGCCAGCGGTCCGCAGGAAGGGGATGAGCCGGGCCTGGAGGTCCTCCGGTGCCAGCTCCCGCAGGTATTGCCCGTTGAGCCAGCCGAGCTTTTCGAGGTCGAAGACCGGGCCGACCGTGTTGACGCGGGTCCAGTCGAAGGACGCCGACATCTCGGCGAAGGAGAAGACCTCCGACCCCGACGGAAGTGAGTAGCCCAGCAGGCCGAGGAAGTTGAGCAGCGCCTCGGGCAGGTAGCCCTGCTCGACGAACCAGGTCAGCCGCGCAGCCGGGTTCTTGCGTTTGCTGATCTTAGACTTGTCCACGTTGCGCAGCAGCGGCATGTGCGCGAACGCCGGCCGCTCCCAGCCAAGCCAGTCGTAGAGCAGGACGTGCTTGGGGGTGGAGGAGATCCATTCCTCACCACGGACGACGTGGGTGATGCCCATCAGGTGGTCGTCGACGACAACCGCGAGGTGGTAGGTCGGGAAGCCGTCGGCCTTCAAGATCACCTGGTCGTCGGGCCGCGGCGCGTTGACCTCCCCGCGGATCAGGTCCACGAACGTCAGCGGGGCGTCGGCCGGGACGAGCATCCGGACCACGGGCACGTCGCTGCAGCCGCGCAGCTCGGCCCGCTGTTCGCGGCTCTTCCCGACGCACAGCCGGTCGTAGCCGGTCGGGACCTTGCGGGCCTGCTGGTCCTCGCGCATCTGCTGCAGCCGCGCCGGGGTACACCAGCAGTGGTAAGCGTTGCCTTGCGCAAGCAGCTGCTCCACATAGGGCTTATAGGTGGCGAGCCGCTCGCTCTGCCGGTACGGCGCGAAGGGACCGCCCTTGTCCGGCCCCTCGTCCCAGTTCAGACCGAGCCAGGCCAGCATGTCGAAGACCTGCTGCTCGGAGTCGGCCTGGAAGCGGGCCCGGTCGGTGTCCTCGATGCGCAGGACGAACTGCCCGCCCTGCTGCCGGACGAAGGCCAGGTTGAACAGGGACATGTACGCCGTGCCGACATGTGGGTCCCCGGTCGGGGACGGGGCGATCCGGAGCCTGACGGTCATCGCTTCACGACCGGGTTGGTCAGCGGGCCGATGCCCTCGACCAGGACGGTGACAGCGTTGCCGGGGACCAGCGGGCCTACGCCGGCGGGAGTGCCGGTGAGGATGACGTCGCCGGGCAGCAGCGTCATGAAGGCGGTCACCCACTCGATGATCGCGGGGACGTCGTGGATCAGCTGCGCGGTACGGCCGTCCTGGCGGACCTCGCCGTCGACGGCGCACTGCACGGCGACATCACTGACGTCGAGGTCGGTCTCGACCCACGGCCCGAGCGGGCAGAAGGTGTCGTGGCTCTTGCCACGGGTCCACTGGCCGTCGGCCTTCTGGTGGTCGCGGGCCGTCACGTCGTTGCCGCAGGTGTAGCCGAGGACCACCTCGAGCGCCTTGGCTGCAGGGACGTCACGGCACAGCCGGCCGATGACGATGCCCAACTCGGCCTCGTGGTCGACGTGGGTGCTGTTGCGGGGCAGCACGATCGGGTCGCCCGGGCCGATTACCGACGTCGACGGCTTGAGGAACACCACGGGGCTCTCGGGTACCGGACCGCCCATCTCGGCGATGTGGTCGGCATAGTTCTTGCCGATGCACACAACCTTGCTCGGCAGGACCGGAGCCAGCAGCCGCACCGACGTCAAGGGGTGCCGCACGCCGGTGAAGACCAGCGGCGCGAAGGGGTGTCCCGCGACCTCGGCGACCTCCAGGCTCGAGGGGTCGTTGCCATCCCCCTCGACGACACCGAAGGAGACCTCCGCCGCCCCGCCGGTGGCGGAGGGCGCTGCGTAGCGGGCGATGCGCACGGTGCTGGTGCCTTTCCTTTAACGGGGTGACCCGAGGCTACCGGCGACACCCCGACTGGCCCGGTCAGCCGCGCAGAAGGAGGGTGACGACGGCGACCACCCCGGCCGGCAGGCTGGTGCCCTGACTGACATCTGCACCAGATGCACCGAGCGGGTTTGGTGCAGAAGTCGTACGGGAGGGCGGGGATCGGGTCAGGTGGAGAGCAGGACGACACCGACGATCACACCGGTCACGACGATCCCGACCCGGACCACCTCGGCAGGGAGCCGCCGGGCCAGGCCCACCCCGGCTGTCGCCCCGACGACCGCACCCACGGCCAACAGCCCCGCGGCGAGCCAGTCGACCCGACCGGCGATCACATACACCAGGGCCCCGACCAGGTTGATGACCAGCGACAGCAGGCCTTTGAGGGCGTTCAGCCGTTGCAGCCCGTCGGACACCAGGATCCCCAGCACCGCGAGCATGACGACGCCGAGGCCGGCGCCGAAGTAGGAGCCGTAGACGGCCCCGACCCCGATGGCGACCTGCGCCTGCCAGCCCGGGTGAACGGCCGCGACCCCGCGGTCGGCGAGGAGAGCAGCGACCAGGGGCTGGACGGTCAGCAGCAGGCAGGCCAGCAGCACCAGGTAGGGCACGAAGGCCCGGAACCCGTCACCCGGGGTGAGGAGCAGCAGCACCGCCCCGACCAGGCCGCCGAGCAGCCCCGCGATCACGAGCCCGCGAGCGCGCGGGCCCTGACCGACGAGCTCCCGGCGGTAGGCCACCGATCCCCCGGCATAGCCGGTGAGCAGGCCCACCGAGCAGGTCGTGTTGGCCGTCACCGGCGGGACACCGACGGCGAGCAGGACGGGGAACGCGACGAGCGTCCCACCCCCGGCGAGCGCGTTCACCGCACCCGCGACGAACCCGGCCGTGCTGACGAGCAGCGCGGCACCGGGGGTCACCTCGCGGACGGTAGGCCCTCCCGCAAGCCCGGGACCGACGCGGGTCGTTGTCGGCCAGCTCCAGCCGGTCCCCGACCTGCGAGCCCCTGCGTTCGTCGTTCGCTCCCGGCCGGACCCGCCGCGAGGGCTCAGGAGGTTGTGGCCCCCTGGCTCGAGTGCCTCAACAGGCCCGAGGTGTAGGCCTGCTCGAGGGCTTGCCAGGAGGCTTCGATCACGTTCTCGTGGACCCCGACGGTGCTCCACTCCGTCGTACCGTCGGAGGTCTCGACCAGGACGCGCGTGACGGCGTCGGTGCCGTGGGCTCCGCTCACGATGCGCACCTTGTAGTCGACCAGGTCGAAGCCGGCGAGCGCCGGGTAAAGCTCCAGCAGGCCCTGCCGCAGCGCGTTGTCGAGGGCGTTGACCGGGCCGTTGCCTTCGCCGGTCGCGATGATCCGGGCGCCCTGTGCGTGGAGCTTCACCGTCGCCTCACTCACGACCTTGTCGTCGCGGTGCTCGACGATCACACGCCAGCTCTCCAGGTCGAAAAAGCGCGGCCGCTGGCCCATCTCGGCCCGCAGCAGCAGCTCGAAGGACGCCTCCGCTGCCTCGAAGCTGTAGCCGACGGACTCAAGGAGCTTGACCCGGTCAAGGACGCGCAGCACGGTGGGGCCATCCGGGTCGAGGCCGAGCGCCTTGCCCTTAAGCTCGATGGTCGCCCGCCCGGCCAGCTCGGAGATGAGCAGCCGGATGTCGTTGCCGACGACCCCGGGGTCGGCGTGCTGGTAGAGGTCGGGGTCGGCCCTGATGGCGCTGACGTGCAGCCCCGCCTTGTGCGCGAAGGCACTGCCCCCCACCCACGGCTGGTGCGCGTCGGGCGCGATGTTCGCGACCTCCGCGACGGCGTGCGCGACCCGGCCGAGCTCGGCCAGCCGCCCGGTCGGCAGCACCTGCCGGCCGAGCTTGGTCTCGAGCGCGGCAACGACGCTGAACAGGTCGGCGTTGCCGCACCGCTCGCCGTACCCGTTGGCGGTGCCTTGCACGTGGGTAGCACCGACCTCGATGGCGGTGAGCGAGTTGGCGACCGCGCAGGCCACGTCGTTGTGGGCGTGGATCCCGACGCGCAGTCCTTCGCCGACAACCGCGCCGACGATGTCCTGCAGCCGGCTCGGGAGCATGCCGCCGTTGGTGTCGCACAGCACGAGCACCGCCGCGCCCGCCTCGGCCGCAACCCGCAGCACCTCCAGCGCGTACGCCGGATCGGCGACGTAGCCGTCGAAGAAATGCTCCGCGTCGAGGAAGACCCGCTGACCCTCAGCGGTCAGGTGGGCCACGGAGTCACGGACCATCGCGAGGTTCTCCTCGCGGGTCGTGCGCAGCGCTCGCTCGACGTGCCGCACGTCGCTCTTGGCAACGAGGGTCGCGATCGGCGCCCCGGACTCGCGCAGGTGCGCCACGTCGTCCGCCGTCACCCCCCCGGGTTTGCGGGTCGACCCGAACGCCGCGAGCTGCGCAGTCTGCAACTGCAGTTCGGTGCGCGCCCGCCAGAAGAACTCCGCGTCCTTCGGGTTGGCCCCGGGCCAGCCGCCCTCGATGAACCCCACACCCAGGTCGTCGAGGTGCCGCGCGATCGTCAGCTTGTCGTTGACCGACAGCGAGAGCCCTTCGCGCTGGCTGCCGTCACGCAGGGTCGTGTCATAAACGTGGAAGGCGTCGGTGGGCGTGCTCATGCTCTCTCCACAGTGTCCTTTGAAGGCAAAGTCTCTTGTAGGCAACAAAAACCCCTCCGTCCCGTGGGCACGAAGGGGTGGCGCGTCAGCTGATCTCGGTCAGCGGCCGCGCCTGGCGATAATCACAACAGACACCGTCACCTGCGAGCTTACCGCCTCGCCGCCTACCGTCCCGCCACCTGACCCAGGTCCAGCCTTAGGCCTCGATCACGCCGACGTGAGCTGGCCGCTGCCGAGGCAGACGCGCACCAGGTCGCGGACCGACAAGACGCCGATGACCTGACCACCCTCACAGACGACCAGGTGCCGGAAGCGGCCGTTGACCATCGCGGCGGCGGCCTGGCCGAGGTCCCAGTCCGGCATGGCCGACACTGCATCGGGCGTGAGATGGTCGGCGCACAGCTCGGTGTCGGGGTTCTGCCCGCGGGCGACGCACTCCAGCACGTCGCGCTCGGTGAGGATCCCCGGGCCGTCGGCGTCCGGGTCGAGTACCACTGCGGCCCCTACGTGCCGCTCAGCCATCAGCTGGGCTGCCCGCCGTAAAGTGTGGGCCGGGCCAATGGTCAGGACTTTCGGGCTCATCGCGTCACGTACGTGCACGGCGGCACCTCCTTGCGCGCACGGTACGACCGCGGTGAGCGCTTGCCTAGCCACCGTGCCGGTCGTCCTACAGGACGCGCCGCATCCAGCCGTGCGTGTCGGGCGTCCGGCCGTACTGCACGTCGAGCAAGGCCTGCCTCAGCGCCATCGTGACGCTGCCCGGCTTGCCGGTGCCGGCCACCACCTCACCACCCGGCCACCGCAGCGCGCCGATGGGGGTGACGACCGCCGCCGTGCCGCAGGCAAAGACCTCAACGACGGTGCCGTCGGCCGCGCCCTTGCGCCACTCGTCGACGTCGACCCTGCGCTCCTCGACCGTGTGCCCCATCTCACGAGCCAGGGTGATGATCGAGTCGCGGGTAATCCCCTCAAGGATCGTGCCGCTCAGCTCCGGGGTCACGAGCGTTCCGTCGTCAAGGACGAGGAAGATGTTCATCCCGCCCAGCTCCTCGAGCCAGCGGCGTTCACCGGCGTCGAGGAACACCACCTGGTCGCAGCCATTGGCGATGGCCTCCTGCTGGGCCACGAGCGACGCGGCGTAGTTGCCACCGCACTTGGCAGCACCGGTGCCACCCGGGGCAGAGCGGGTGTACTCCTGCGACAGCCACAGCGACACCGGGCGCAGCGGACCGGAGAAGTAGTTGCCGGCAGGGGATGCGATCAGCTGGAAGAGCGCGCTGTCCGACGGGCGCACGCCCAGCCCGACCTCGGTGGCCCAGACGAACGGCCGTAGGTACAGCGACGCCCCCTCACCGTCGGGGACCCACTGGCAGTCCGCCCGGACGAGCAGCTCGCAGGCCTCGACGAAGGAATCCTCGGGGAACTCCGGCAGCGCCAGGCGACGCGAGCTGCGGACCATCCTGGCGGCGTTGCGCTCCGGTCGAAACAGCGCGACCCCGCCGTCAGGCTGGCGGTAGGCCTTCATGCCCTCGAAGACCGTCTGGCCGTAGTGCAAGACCACCGAGGCTGGGTCGATACTGACCGGGCCGTAGGCGTGCAGCCGGGCGTCGTGCCAGCCCTGCGACGCAGTCCACGTGGCGCTGACCATGTGGTCGGTGAAGACACGGCCGAACGCCGGGTTGGCAAGAATCGCGGCGCGGGCTTCCGGGTCGACGAGGATGTCGCTCGGCTTTCTCGTGAACTGCACGCTCATGGTGATCCTCCTGGGCCACCACGGTACCGGTGGAGCTGGGACGTGCTCAGCCGGACTGGGGCATCCGGATCCCCGCAATGACGATCTCGGACTCACGGACCTCCGTCGCCCGGGCTCCCGCCTTGTCCAGCCCGACGGTCCGGATCGACTGCGCCTGGGCGCGGCTGGCCTCGAGCGCCCGCCTGCTCTCGAAGGTCACGCTCACGGCGCCCATGCCGTTCACCCGGTCCACCAGCAGCACCGCACTGCAGTAGCCCTCGAGCAGCTGCAGGTCGTGCACCGTCGACGCCGAGTACGCATCGATCGACACATCGACCTTTGGCGGGTCGATGGTGACCCGCGTCATGCGGGCCCAGAAGCCCTGCTCTGCAGGCCTTCTGCGGTCCAAGACCGCCAGCTCGAACCACTTGGTCGCCGGTCGCTGCGTGCTACCCAGGATGCGCGCTCCCCTGGCCCGCAGCGGGGTCAGCACCCGGTCGGCCGCCACCCGCGCCTGCTCGGTGTCCCAGGCCGACGTGACCGTCACGAGGTTGCACTGCCTGTCGACGAACATCGACATGCCCCGGGAGCCCGGCAGCTCCGCCGCAGCCGGTACGACGCTCTCGCGGACGAAGGCGATGCCCTCGTCGAGGCGGGCGGGGTCTGCCTGGAGGGTCGTGGCGCGTACGAACATCGCGTTACCTCTTCGTCAGGTGCGGTGCCCCGAGCGGTCACCGCCGCAGGTCCCACGCTCCTCTTGGACGTCGGCTCCGACAAGCCCCCCGAACGGACGACGCCAGCAGGCTGCAACGCAATCCTGCCAAGAGCAGCTCGATGTGGCGCTGGGCGGTGAAGCCCGAGCCCGGCACACGTCGGGCCAGCCGTCGGGGTCGACCGTGGCCAGCAGAAGCTGCGTCGACCGCTCGACGAACGCGATGTCGTTGGGGGCCAGATGGTCATGGACGGTGACCTGCTCGAGGCGGTCAGCGAGCCGCCGGCTGTCGAACTGGTCCTGCAGGTGGTGGGCACCTTCGCCGTACAACGGGGACTCCACCACCACCTCCCAGGGTTACGGCCCTCAGTGTTGCGGCCTCAGTGAAGCACTCGCACTAGCCCGCGACGAGGGACGCAAGGGCGTCGCCGACCTCGGCGGTGGCGCGGGCGGTCGTACCGCGGGTGGTGAGGTCCTTGGCGACTGCGGCCTCGACCCGGGCGGCCTGGTCGGCAAGGCCCAGGTGCGTCAGGAGCATCGCGACCGACAGGACGGTCGCCGTGGGGTCGGCCTTGCCCTGGCGGGCGATGTCGGGGGCCGAGCCGTGGACCGGCTCGAACATCGACGGATTGGTGCGCGAGACGTCAAGGTTGCCCGAGGCGGCCAGCCCGATGCCACCACCGATGGCCGCTCCGATGTCGGTGAGGATGTCGCCGAACAGGTTGTCGGTAACGACGACGTCAAAGCGGCCGGGGTCGGTGACGAAGTACATCGACGCGGCGTCGATGTGCTGGTACGCCAGCTCGACGTCGGGGAAGTCAACGTGCACCTCGTCGGTGACGCGCTTCCAGAGCCCGCCGGCGTGCACGAGGACGTTGGTCTTGTGCACCAGGGTCAGGTGGCCGCGGCGCCCCACGGCCCGGGTGAAGGCGTCCCGGACGACGCGCTGCACGCCATACGCGGTGTTGAGGCTCACCTCGGTGGCGACCTCGTGCGGGGTGCCGGTGCGCATCGAGCCGCCGTTGCCGACGTAGGGACCCTCGGTGCCCTCGCGGACCACGACCATGTCGATCGCCTTGTCCCCCAGGGGACCGACGACACCGGGGAACAGCCGGATGGGGCGCAGGTTGACGTGGTGGTCGAGGGCGAAGCGCAGCTTCAGCAGCAGGCCGCGTTCGAGGACACCGGGGGGCACGGACGGGTCGCCGATGGCGCCGAGCAGGATCGCGTCGAAGCCGCGCAGCTCAGCGATGACGGACTCGGGCAGCACCTCGCCGGTGCGGTGGTAGGCCGCGGCGCCAAGGTCGTAGTCGGTCGTGTCGACGTCGGGGAGCACGGTGCGCAGCACCTTGAGCCCCTCGGCCACGACCTCCGGGCCAATGCCGTCCCCACCGATCACCGCAAGCGTCGTCATAACGGCTATGCTACGTCTTGAGATTGCTGTCCCAGCATGTGAGAAGGCTCAGAGGGTGCGGTTGAGGCCGCTGACGATCGCGCGCAGCGACGAGGTGACGATGCTCGGGTGGATGCCGCAGCCCCACAGGACGGCGCCATTGACGGCCAGCTCGAGGTAGGACGCAGCCTGCGAGTCTTCCCCCGCTCCGGTCGCATGCTCGACGTAGTCCAGGACGCGGACGTCAACCCCGAGGGTCGACAGCGCGTGGACGAAGGCGGCGATCGGACCGTTGCCGGTGCCCCTGACGACCTGCGCGACGCCCTGCCAGACGACCTGGGCCTCGATCCGGTCCACGTCGTCGGAGGAGTGCTTGTACGACGAGAGCGACAACCTCCCGTCGGTGAGGTAGGTGTCGCCGAAAAGGGACCAGATCCGTTCGCCGGAGATCTCGCCGCCCTCGCCGTCGGCGACCTGCTGCACGACCCGGGAGAACTCGATCTGCATCCGGCGCGGCAGGTCGAGGTGGTGCTCGTTCTTGAGCACGTAGGCCACGCCACCCTTGCCGGACTGGCTGTTGACGCGGATGACCGCCTCGTAGGTCCGACCGACGTCGTGCGGGTCGATCGGCAGGTACGGCACCGCCCAGCGGAAGTCCCCGACCGGCACGCCCGCGGCGGCAGCGTCACGCTCCATCGTCTCGAGGCCCTTCTTGATGGCGTCCTGGTGGGAGCCGGAGAAGGCGGTGTAGACGAGGTCACCGCCATAGGGGTGGCGGGGGTGGACGGGCAGCTGGTTGCAGTGCTCGACGGTGCGCCGCACCTCGTCGATGTCGCTGAAATCGATGTCCGCGTCGACGCCCTGGCTGACTAGGTTGAGGCCGAGCGTGACGAGGCAGACGTTGCCGGTCCGCTCGCCGTTGCCGAACAGGCAGCCCTCGACACGGTCGGCTCCGGCCATGACGCCCTGCTCGGCGGCGGCCACCGCCGTACCCCGGTCGTTGTGGGGGTGGAGGGAGACGATCACGCTGGAGCGGCGGGCACCGAGGGCGCGGATGAACCACTCGATCTGGTCGGCGTAGACGTTGGGGGTGCTCATCTCGACCGTGGCCGGGAGGTTCAGAACGACCGGCCGCTCGGCGGTCGGCTGCCACACGTCCATCACGGCCTCGCAGACCTCGACGGCGTAGTCGAGCTCGGTGCCGGTGAACGACTCGGGGCTGTACTGCCAGCGCACCGTCGTACCGTCGAGCAGCTGCTCGGCGTACTTCTTGCACCAGGTCGCGCCCTGGACCGCGATGTCCTTCACGCCGTCCTTGTCCAGGCCGAAGACGACCCGGCGCTGGAGGGTGGAGGTGGAGTTGTAGAGGTGGATCAGGGCGGTGCCACCGAAACCAACCAGGGACTGGACGGTCCGCTCGATGAGCTCCTCGCGGGCCTGCGTCAGCACCTGGATCGTGACGTCGGCAGGGACGAGGTCCTGCTCGACGAGCAGCCGGATGAAGTCGAAGTCGGTCGAGGAGGCTGCCGGGAAGCCGACCTCGATCTCCTTGTAGCCCAGGTCGACGAGCAGGCGGAACATCGCCAGCTTGCGGTCGGCATCCATCGGCTCGATGAGGGCCTGGTTGCCGTCGCGCAGGTCGACGCTGCACCACTGGGGAGCATGGTCGATGACCTGCTCCGGCCAGGTGCGGTCAGGCAGCACGACAGGCGGAAAGGGCTGGTAGCGCTGGAACTTCATGCGGTGGGCTCCTACGTCGACAGGGGGGTGCAGCCAGCACGTCAACCCGCGACGGGGAGCCGGCTTTTAGGAAAAGACCCCATCGCGGCCCATAAGGAGCAGGCTCGCCATGGGTGCACTGTACGCGCGGAGCTCAGGTTTGGGCGAGGAACGGGTCGACAGCGGCCCTGAAGGCCACCGGCTCGTCCACCCAAGGGAAGTGCCCGGCACCGGGTACGACGACGTGCTGCGCCGTGGGGAACGCGCCGGCGACAGCCAGCACGCTCTCGAGGCCGGTGAGGGCGTCCCGCTCGCCGCCCACCACCAGGACCGGTGCGGTCACCGCACGCAGCCCCTTGACCAGGGCGTCGACGTCGAGGTCTTCCAGCCCCTGCCCGAAGCCCAGCAGAGCCCGCTTGCTGCTGTGGCTGTCCGCGGTCGCTGCGTGCGCCTGCGTGCGGTCATCCCAGCGGCCGTACATAAAGGGACGGGTCGCACGCTCCAGGCCGGACCGCTGCGAGGGTGGCACGTCCGGCAGGGCCTGCGCCGCCTCGAGTGCCTCGGCATACCAGGGCTCGTCGCTGAACAGCTGACGGATCATCGGGACGTCCTCGCGCTCACTGCCCTGAAGGCGCCCACTGGGGGTGACGAGCACCAGCCGGCCGACGCGGTCGGGGTGCTGCGACGCCCACCCCTGAGCCACCAGGGTCGCGGCAGAGTGCGCCAGGACGTCAAGGGTGACGAGTCCCAGGTACTCCCGCAGGGCCTCGAGGTCACGGGCCTGCCGGTCGAAGCGCAGCGTCGATGGGTCGGCCGGGACCTCGCTGTGACCGCTCGCCCGCGGGTCGAGCAGGACGAGGGACCGGACAGTGGACAGGCCGGCGAGGTCCTCCAGGTAGGCCACCGCCCGCCCCGGCCCACCGGGCAGGCAGACCAGTGGCGGACCGTGGCGGACCTCTCCCGCGACGGCGTAGGACAGAACCGTCCCGTCGTACGACGGGAAGCGCGTCACGACAGGTCGACCGCGCGGGCCGATTGCGCACCGATCGCCACGGCGATCTGCTCCAGCACACGAGCCGGTACGGCGGAGTCGACGGTCAGCGCCATCAGCGCGTTGCCGCCCTGGCTGGTGCGGCTGACCTGCGCCCCGGCGATGTTGACCTGGGCCCCGCCGAGGGCCGCGCCGACGGTGCCGACCACCCCGGGCTTGTCGGCGTAGCGCAGGAACACCAGGTGCTCGGCGGGCACGATGTCGACGTCGAAGCCGTCGACGGCAGTGATCTTCTCGACCTGGCGCGGACCGGTGAGGGTGCCGGCGACGCTGACGGCCTCGCCGTTCGGCAGGACGCCACGCACGGTGAACAGGGAGCGGAAGTCGAGGCTCTCGGCGTGCGTGGTGAGGGTGACATCGACGCCCCGCTCGGCGGCGAGGGCGGGCGCGTTGACGAAGGTGACCCGGTCCTCGACCACGTCCGCGAACACGCCCTTGAGGGCCGCGAGCTGCAGCACGGAGACGTCGTACGCGGTGATCTCGCCGCGGACCTCGACCTCGAGCCTGGCAGCCACTCCTCCCGCCAGGCCGGTGAAGACGCGGCCGAGCTTCTCGACGAGCGGGAGGGCGGGGCGGACCTCCTCGACGACGACGCCACCGGCCTGGACGTTGACGGCGTCGGGGACGAACTCGCCCTTGAGGGCGAGCTTGACGCTGCGGGCCACAGCGATGCCGGCCTTGTCCTGGGCCTCGACCGTCGACGCCCCCAGGTGCGGGCTGACGACGACGGAGTCGAAAGCGAACAGCGGCGAGTCAATGCACGGCTCGGTCGCGAACACATCGATCCCGGCGCCGGCGACCTGACCGCTCGCGAGGGCGTCGGCAAGGGCCTGCTCGTCGACGAGGCCGCCGCGGGCGGCGTTGATGATCCGGACGCCCGGCTTGCAGAGGGCGAGCTGCTCCTTGCCGATCAGACCGACCGTCTCGGGCGTCTTGGGCAAGTGGATCGAGATGAAGTCGCTCTCCCGGAGCAACTCCTCAAGCGACACCAGCTTGACGCCGATCTGGGCCGCCCGGGCCGTCGACAGGTAAGGGTCGTAGGCGATCAGGCGGGTGCCGAAGGCGCTCATCCGTTGCGCGAACAGCACCCCGATCCGGCCGAGGCCGACGACACCGACGGTCTTGTCCGCGACCTCGACGCCGGTCCACTTCGCCCGCTGCCACTTGCCCTGCTTGAGGGCGGCGTTGGCCGGGGCGATGTTGCGGGCGCAGGCCAGCAGCAGGGCGACGGCCTGCTCGGCGGCACTGATGATGTTGCTCTGCGGGGCGTTGACGACCATGACGCCCCGGGCCGTCGCCGCGGGCACGTCGACGTTGTCCAGGCCGATGCCCGCGCGGGCGACGACCTTGAGCCGGGGAGCCGCGGCGAGCGCCTCGGCGTCGACGTGGGTGGCACTGCGGATCAAAACCGCGTCGACGTCAGCGAGCGCGGGGAGCAGAGCGGCCCGGTCGGCGCCGTCGACGTGCCGGATCTCGAACTCGTCTCCGAGGACGGCGAGGACCGAGGGAGCGAGCTCCTCAGCGATGAGGACCACAGGGCGAGAGCTCAACACAGGTCCTTCGTTCAGGCAGGCGGACCCCAAGAGGCTACCGGCGTCGGCCCGGCCGGCTCAGCGCGCCAGCCCGAGCGCATCCACCAGGACGGGCTTGCCCTTCGAACAAACCTGTAGCGCTACGGGTGCAAACATCGCGCCAGACTGCTGCAGACCGCCGCGCCTACTCCGGCACGATCCAGGCCATCATCGGGCGGAGCTTGGCACCCACGACTTCGATCGGGTGCTCCTCGCCCTGCTTGCGCTGCTGCTGCAGCCAGGGGCCACCGGCCTCGTCGTCGTCGATGAGCGCCTTGGTGAAGGTGCCGTCCTGGATCTCGGCGAGGACCCGCTTCATCTCGGCCTTCGTCTCGGCAGTGATGATGCGTGGACCGGTCTTGTAGTCCCCGAACTCCGCGGTATCGGAGATGGACCAGCGCATCTTACTGATCCCACCTTCGTACATGAGGTCGACGATCAGCTTCAGTTCGTGAAGGCACTCGAAGTAGGCGACCTCCGGCTGGTAGCCGGCCTCAATGAGGACCTCGAAGCCGGTCTGGACCAAGGCGGATGCGCCACCGCACAAGACGGCCTGCTCACCGAACAGGTCAGTCTCGGTCTCCTCGGTGAAGGTGGTCTTGATGACGCCGGCCCGGGTGCCACCGATGCCCTTAGCCCAGGACAGGGCGAGCGCCAGCGCATTGCCTGTTGCGTCCTGCTCGACGGCGACAAGACACGGGACGCCCCGGCCGTCGACGAACTGACGGCGTACCAGGTGTCCCGGGCCCTTCGGGGCGATCATCGCGACGTCGACACCGGCAGGCGGGGTGATCAGACCGAAGCGGATGTTGAGGCCATGCCCGAACAGCAGCGCATCACCATCCTTGAGGTTCGGGGCTACGTCGTCCTCGTACAGCTTCCGCTGCTTGGTGTCCGGAGCCAGGATCATGATCACGTCGGCCTCGGCAGATGCCTCTGCGGGGGGGACGACCCGCAGGCCGTCGGCCACCGCTTTCGCCCGGCTTTTACTGCCCTCCGGCAGGCCGATGCGCACGTCGACTCCCGAGTCGCGCAGCGACAGCGCGTGGGCGTGACCCTGGCTGCCGTAGCCGAGGACGGCCACCTTCTTGCCCTGGATGAGTGCCAGGTCGGCGTCGTCGTCGTAGAAGATCTCTGCTGCCATGGGAGTTGCTGTTCCTTCCAGAGGGGGGTGTTCAGCTAGCGCTGCGGAGTCGGTTCTCGGTGCCGGTCATCGAGCGTGACCCGCGGGCGACGGCGACCATGCCGGACTGGACGAGCTCGCGGATCCCGAAGGGCTCGAGGACCTTGATGAGGGCGGCAAGCTTGTCGACGGTGCCGGTCGCCTCGATCGTGACGGCGTCGGTGGCGACGTCGACGACCTTGGCGCGGAACAGCGCGACGGTCTCGAGCACGTGCGAGCGGGTCGTCAGGTCGGCCTTGACCTTCACCAGGAGCAGCTCGCGCTGCACCGAGCTGGCCGGTTCGAGTTCGACGATCTTGAGCACGTTGATCAGCTTGTTGAGCTGCTTGGTGACCTGCTCGAGCGGCAGGTCCTCCACCGTCACCACGATGGTCATGCGGGACGTCGTGGGGTGCTCGGTCGGGCCGACGGCCAGCGACTCGATGTTGAAGCCGCGACGGCTGAACAGCGCTGCGACGCGGGCCAGTACCCCGGGCTTGTCCTCGACCAGCACCGAGAGAGTGTGTCGCGTCGTCATACGTCGCCCTCTCCCCAGACGGGACGAGTGTCGCGGGCCGCGAGGATCTCGTCGTTGCTTGTGCCGGCAGCCACCATCGGCCACACCATGGCGTCCTGGCCGACGACGAAGTCGATCACGACAGGCATGTCGTTGATCGCCATGGCCTTGTCGATCGTGGCGTCGACATCCTCGCGGGTCTCGCAGCGCAGTCCGGCGCAGCCCATCGCGTCGGCGAGCTTGACGAAGTCCGGAATCCGCTTGGAGTGCAGCGTGGTGTTGGAGTAGCGGCTCTCGTAGAACAGGGTCTGCCACTGCCGGACCATCCCGAGGGAGCCGTTGTTGATGACCGCGACCTTGATCGGGATGCCCTCGATCGCGCAGGTCACGAGCTCCTGGTTGGTCATCTGGAAACAGCCGTCGCCGTCGATGGCCCAGACGGTCGCCTCCGGCCGGCCCACCTTCGCGCCCATGGCGGCGGGTACGGCGTAGCCCATCGTTCCGGCCCCACCGGAGTTGAGCCAGGTGTAGGGGTGCTCGTAGTCGATGAACTGCGAGGCCCACATCTGGTGCTGGCCTACACCGCTGGCGTAGATCGCCTCTGGTCCGACGATCTTGCCGATCCGTTCGATCACGTACTGCGGTGCGAGCGAGCCGTCGGTCGGCCACTCGTAGCCACGCGGGTAGGCGGTGCGCCAGGAGTCGACCTGCTTCCACCAGGCGTTGAGGTCGGCGCGCGTACCGGCGGCATAGGCCTCGCCCACGGCGACGACGAGGTCGGCCAGGGTCTCTCGGCAGTCCCCCACGATCGGGACGTCGGCGGTGCGGTTCTTGCTGATCTCGGCCGGGTCGATGTCGGCGTGGATGACCTTGGCGCCGGGGGCAAAGCTGGACAGTTTGCCGGTGACCCGGTCGTCGAAGCGGGCCCCGAGGCAGATGAGCAGGTCGCTCTTCTGGAGGGCGGTGACTGCGGCGACCGAGCCGTGCATGCCGGGCATGCCGAGGTGCTGACGGTGGCTGTCCGGGAAGGCTCCGCGGGCCATCAGGGTGGTCACGACCGGGATGCCGGTGAGCTCAGCAAGGACCCGCAGCTCGGCGGCGGCGCGCGCCTTCAGGACGCCTCCCCCGACGTACAGCACGGGGCGCTTGGCCTCGGCGATGAGGCGGGCCGCCTCACGGACCTGCTTGGCATGTGGGCGGGTCGTCGGGTGGTAGCCCGGCAGGTCGAGCACCGGCGGCCAAGCGAAGCTGCCCTGGGCCTGAAGAATGTCCTTCGGCACGTCGACGAGGACCGGACCGGGTCGGCCGGTCGAGGCGATGTGGAAGGCCTCGGCGATGGTCCGCGGGATGTCGTCGGCGTGCTGCACCAAGAAGTTGTGCTTGGTGATCGGCATCGTGATGCCGCAGATGTCGGCCTCCTGGAAGGCGTCGGTGCCGATGCTCGCACTGGGCACCTGACCGGTGATGGCCACCAGGGGGACGCTGTCCATGTAGGCGTCCGCGATGGGCGTCACGAGGTTGGTCGCACCGGGGCCACTGGTGGCCATGCAAACCCCCACCCGGCCGGTGGCCTGCGCGTAGCCCTCAGCTGCGTGCCCGGCTCCCTGCTCGTGCCGGACCAGGATGTGCCGAAGCAGGGTGCTGTCGAAGATCGGGTCGTAGGCTGGCAGGATCGCGCCCCCGGGGATGCCGAAGACGACCTCGGCCCCGACGCTCTCGAGGCTGCGGACGAGCGACTGAGCGCCGGTCACACTGTCTGACATGGAGGTCCCTCTGGTTCTTGGGGTCAGGGCAAAAAGAAACCCCTCGTGGCCCGTGGCACGAAGGGGTGAGCGCGACAGCTGAGGATCTCAGCTGTCGCGCTGGCTAACGACGAGGAAGCCGGTCATGTGGATGAGCGTGCCTGCCGGAGAGAGGAATGTCAACTTTATGAGATGTTCATCCCACATGCTGGTACGGCTTACCTCGGACGGCGGCCATCACCGGCCGAGCGCTCAGCCGGTGATGGCCCCCTGGGCAGCAGACCCGACGAGCTTGGCGTACTTGCCGAGGACGCCGGTGGTGTAGCGGGGCTCGAGCGGCTTCCAGGCCGCGCGACGCTCCTGGAGGACCGGGTCAGGCACCAGCAGGTCCAACGTCCTTGAGGTGAGGTCGAGACGGATGAGGTCTCCCTCGACGACCAGCGCGATCGGCCCACCGTCGGTAGCTTCCGGGGCGATGTGGCCGATGCACAGGCCCGTCGTACCGCCGGAGAAGCGACCGTCGGTGAGCAGCAGCACGTCCTTGCCCAGGCCGGCGCCCTTGATCGCGCCAGTCACCATGAGCATCTCGCGCATGCCGGGACCGCCGCGGGGACCTTCGTAGCGGATGACGATCACGTCCCCCTTGTTGAGAGTGCCCTGCTCGACGGCGTCCATGACGCCTTCCTCACCGTCGAAGACGCGGGCGGGGCCCTCGAAGACCTCGCTGTCGAAGCCGGCACTCTTGACGACCGAGCCGTCGGGCGACAGCGACCCACGCAGGATCGTGATGCCACCCGTCTTGTGCATCGGGTTGGACAGCGCTCGGATGACGTCGCCGTCGAGCGGGGCGATGTCCATCTCGGCGAGGTTCTCAGACATCGTCTTGCCTGTGCAGGTCAGGACGTCGCCGTGCATCAGCCCCGCGTCGAGCAGCGCCTTCATGACGACGGGGATCCCGCCGATGCGGTCGACGTCGGTCATCACGTACTTGCCGAACGGCTTGACGTCGGCCAGGTGCGGGACGCGGTCACCGATCCGGTTGAAGTCATCGTAGCTGAGGTCGACGTGTGCCTCGTGGGCGATCGCGAGCAGGTGCAGGACGGCGTTGGTGGAACCACCGAGCGCCATCACGACGGTGATGGCGTTCTCGAAGGCCTCCTTGGTGAGGATCTGGCGGGCGGTGATCCCGCGCCGGATCAGCTCCACGACGGCTTCGCCGGAGCGCCGGGCAATCTCGTCACGGCGGGCGTCGACCGCGGGCGGCGCGGACGAACCCGGCAGCGCCATCCCGAGCGCCTCGGCGGCCGCGGCCATCGTGTTGGCGGTGAACATGCCGCCGCAGGCCCCCATCCCAGGGCAGGCGGCCTTCTCGATCGCGTGCAGCTCGTCGCGGGTGATCAGCCCCCGCGCGCAGGCACCGACGGCCTCGAAGACGCTGATGATCGTCAGGTCCTCCTCGACGCCGTCCGCGCCGCGGAGCTTGCCGGGCAGGGTCGAGCCGGCGTAGACGAACACCGAGGCGAGGTCGAGCCGGGCCGCAGCCATCAGCATCCCGGGCAGCGACTTGTCACAGCCCGCCAGGGTGACGGTGCCGTCCAGGCGTTCGGCGAACACCACGGTCTCGACCGAGTCGGCGATGACCTCGCGGGACACCAGCGACGCGCGCATCCCCTCGTGGCCCATGGAGATGCCGTCGGAGACCGAGATGGTCCCGAACTGCATCGCGAACCCGCCGGAGGCGTTGACGCCTTCCTTGGCGGCGACCGCGAGGCGGGCCAGCGACAGGTTGCACGGCGTGATCTCGTTCCAGGACGAGGCGATGCCGATCTGCGGCTTGTCGATGTCGTCGTCGGTCAGGCCGACCGCGCGCAGCATCGCACGGGCCGGCGCACGGCGGTCGCCCTCGGTGACGTCGAAGGAGCGGGGCTTGTGGTCCATCGGGCTACCTCGATGCGGGAAAGGACGGGTCCCGGCCGGTCGGGTTGCGGGTGCGGGAGGCGGTGACCCGACTCTAGGTGAGAGGCTGGCTGCGTGGCGGAGGACCTGACGGCGGTGCGCTTCGCGCCGGAGCGCACGACTCTCGCCGTCGTGCTCGTCGCCGCGATGGGCGCCCTGCCACTCGGCCTGTCGTCCTTCTGGTTCGCGCCGCTGCTGCTGCTGCCGGTGCTCGCGACGGTCTGGATCTTCCGCGCCCGCGTCGTCGCGGACGCCCGCGGCCTGGTGGTCTGCAACGGCCTGCGGGTGCGGCGACTGTCCTGGCCTGACGTTTCCGGTTTCGAGGTGCGTCCGCGTCGGCCGGTGCAGCTGCTCCCGCACGAGGGGGCGCCGCTGCCGCTTACGGCGCTGTCGAAGCGGGACCTGCCGCAGCTCCTGGCGGTCGGCGCGCCCTCCTGATCGGCGCCTTCTCAAGCAGCGCCAGTCCTACGCTTGCCGGCGTGGCCACGACCTTCGACCTGACCAGCTCTGACGGCACCGCCCTGCAGGCCTGGCGCAGCGACCATCCCGGCGTACCGCTGGTGATCGCCAACGGGCTCGGCACGACCCCGCAGTCCTGGCCGGCGCTGGTCCGCGAGGGCAGCGGCTATGACACGGTCACGTGGTACCAGCGCGGCACCTTCGGTTCGGCCCGTCCGGCCGATCCAGAGCGGATCCGGGTCGAGGACCACGTCGAGGACATGCTGGCGCTGATGGACCACGAGGGCATCGAGCGGGCGCTGGTCGCCTGCTGGTCCATCGGTGTCAACATCGCCTTCGAGTTCGCCCACCGCCACCCGGAGCGGGTCGCCGGGATCATGGCCGTCGCCGGCGTGCCTGGTGGCACCTTCAGCACGATGGGTGGCCCGCTGCGCATTCCACGCCGTCTGCGCAAGCCGATCTCGACGCGGGTGGCGAAGACCGGAGCGATGGTCGGCCCGCTGCTGTCCTGGCTGACCCCGAAGATCCCGGTCAACGACCGCACCGCCTGGCTGGTCGCGCACTCCGGCTTCATGCTCCCGGCCGCCAAGCCTGAGGTCGTTGTACCGATGTTGCGGGAGTTCCTGCAGCACGACTGGCGGTGGTACGGCCGGCTCGCCGTCGCCGCCGCCGCCCACGACCCGATGGACCTGCGCTTCGTAACCTGCCCGGTGACTCTGGTCGCCGGTCGGCACGACGTGCTGACGAGCATGCACGACATGATCGACTGCGCCGCGAAGATCCCGCACGCGCAGATCAGCGTCCTGCCCGGCAGCCACTTCCTGCCGATGGAGTACCCCGACCAGCTGCACGCCGCGCTCGATGACCTCGCCAGGCGAGCTGACCTCCTGAAGCCCTCGCTACCCGATGCGCACCGGACCGCGCGATCAGCGACCATAGAGGAGTGACGACGCCCTCAGCCGCCGCGAAGCGCCGTAGCCCCGCAGTCCGCGCAGCGGCGACGGCAGTTGATGCTGCGCAGCCGCAGCCGCACGGCGTGCTGCGCCGGTTCAGGCGGCTCTGCGCGGACGTGTGGCGCAAGGGCGACCGCGACCGGATCCTCGGCCTTGCGGGTGAGAACGCCTTCCTGGGCGTGCTGACGGTCTTCCCGACCCTGCTGGTGTTCGCCGCC
>JAYTHM010000372.1:0-4117 GCA_043732645.1 Frankiales bacterium | reverse complement strand
GCAGCGGGATCATCTACACGCTCACCGTCGCCGCCACGGCGGAGGTGGCGTGTTTCCTGCGTTCCCAGGGGATCTCGGCGGTCGCCTACAGCGGCAAGAGCGACGACGCGGAGCGCAGGCAGGCCGAGGACGACCTGCTCGCCAACCGGGTCAAGGCCTTGGTCGCCACGTCCGCGCTGGGGATGGGGTTCGACAAGCCCGACCTGGGGTTCGTCGTGCACCTCGGTGCGCCGGGCTCCCCCATCGCCTACTACCAGCAGGTCGGACGCGCCGGCCGTGGCGTCGAGCGGGCCGAGGTCGTGTTGCTGCCCGGCCGCGAGGACGAGGCGATCTGGGCGTACTTCGCCTCGCTCGGCTTCCCGTCGGAGGGCCAGGTCCGGACCGTCCTGGCAGCCCTGACGGGGGTGACGCTGTCGACGGCAGCCCTCGAGCCGCGGGTCGAGCTCCGCAGAACCCGGCTCGAGTCCATGCTCAAGGTGCTCGACGTCGACGGGGCGGTGCGCCGTGTACGGGGCGGCTGGACCGCAACCGGACAGCCCTGGGAGTATGACGCCGAGCGTTACGCCCAGGTGAGCGCCGACCGGGCAGCCGAGCAGCAGGCGATGCGCCACTACCTCACCACGACGGGGTGCCGCATGGAGTTCCTGCGCCGTCAGCTCGACGACCCAGGTGCCGCGCCCTGCGGGCGGTGCGACCGGTGCCAAGGCATCACCGTCCCCCTTGAGATTTCCGTTCATGCCCTCGACGCGGCCCAGGCCGCTCTGGGTCGGCCGGGCGTCGTCCTGGAGCCACGCGCGATGTGGCCCACCGCCATGAAGGAGCTCGGCGTCGGTGGCAAGATCACCCCCGGCGAGCGGGCCGAGGCCGGCCGGGCGCTCGGGAGGTTGTCCGACATCGGCTGGGGCACCCGCCTGCGGGCGCTGCTGTCCGCGCCGGACCAGCCGGTCCCCGACGACGTCGTCGCCGCTGTCGTCACGGTCCTGGCCGGCTGGCAGTGGGCCGAGCGCCCCACCCTGGTGGCTGCCGTGCCATCGGCCTCTCACCCGCAGCTCGTCGGCTCCCTTGCGGCCCGGCTCGCCCAGGTGGGCCAGCTCGGGCCCCTCGGCACGCTCACGGCGGTGCAGCCCACAGCGGGCAGCCGGTCCAACAGCGCCCAGCGGCTGCGCGCGGTGCATGGCGCCTTCGCGGTGCCCACGAAATGGGGGCTGGCCGGTCAGGTGGTCCTGCTCGTCGACGACCGCAGCGACACCGGCTGGACCCTGACGGAGGCCGCGCGGGTGCTGCGACGCGCCGGGGCAGCCGCCGTGCTGCCCCTGGTACTCGCCCTCGACGGGTGATCGGTAGATTGGTGCCATGGCCACATCCAGGACGACCACGAGCAAGAGCAACACCGGCGTGATCCTGGCCGCGGTTCTCGGCGTCGTGGTCTATGCGGTCGGGACCTATGTCGCGGTCGAGGCTGCCGGCGGGACGAAGATCGAGCCGAGCTATAGCGACACCCCCAACGGGGTCACCGTCGGACCCCCCGGCTTCAAGTGACCGGCACCCTCACGTGATCGACGTCGCATGATCGACCTGCGTCTTTGGCGTGAGCGCACCGTCGTCATCACCGGGGGCAACTCCGGCATCGGACTGCAGGCCGCACTCGCCCTCAAGGCAGCCGGGGCCGACGTCGTGCTGGCCTGCCGCGACACGACCCGAGCAGCGGCCGTAGCCCAGGGCATGGCGGTCCGCGAGCTCGACCTCGCCGACCTGGACAGCGTCAAGGCCTTCGCCGACCGCACCGACCGCATCGACGCCCTCGTCTGCAACGCCGGCGTCATGGGCGGCCCGCTGCTCGGCACGGTGCAGGGTCATGAGCGGCAGATGGGCACCAACCACCTCGGCCACGCGGCGCTGGTCGCCAGGCTCTTCCCGCTGCTGGAGCAGTCCCGCGGGCGGGTCGTGCTGGTCAGCAGCATCGCCGCCCGGGGTGGCTCGCTCGGTCCCCAGCTGACGGTCGACGACCTGGTCAGCCCCCCGGCGTACCTGCCGCAGAAGGTCTACTCGAACACCAAGCAGGCCAACCTGCTTTTCGCCCAGGAGCTGCACCGGCGGGTCGGCGATCGTGTCGCCAGCGTCGCCTGCCACCCCGGGGTGAGCTGGACCAACCTGTTCCTCCGGCAGCTCGAGGACGAAGGACGTGGCTGGCTGGTGCCCGTCGCGAAGGTGCTCGGCCCGATCTTCTTTCAGCCCGCCAAGGCCGGCGCACAACCGACGTTGCGTGCCCTGCTCGAGCAGAGCGGGTCCTTCATCGGGCCGAAGCGGTTCAACCAGGTCCGCGGACCGGCCGAGGTGCTCGACGTCTACACGACCGGCTCGGACCCGGCGACGGCCGCCCGGCTGTGGGAGGTCACCGAGCAGGTCCTCCAGATCCCATTGCCCCGCTAAGGGATCCCACTGAGGACACCCGAGGAGGTCTCCAGCTAAGACACAGCTGGGGATACGGCTGGGGACAACGGGTGGACAACCTTGAGAAAACGGGGGACCAACAGGGTATGTCCTGTGGACATCTTGTTGAGGAAAAATCAGTCGTTCCGAGGGCTTGACGGCCGGAGTGCAGCACGCGACCCTCTGCTCTGTCACCAGGAACGAGGGCCAAGCGGAAGTCCGCTTCCGCACCAGGCGCACCGGGAAACCGGGACGTCAGGCAGGACTGAGCGACGGTGACCGGGACGACGAGGCAAGCCCGCTAAGTGATTGGCGGGCCGTGCAGCCGGACCGACCGGAAAGCTCGCGCACGAGTCCCTCGGGAATCGAGCCGAACGACCGGGACCCGCTCTTTACGACGCACCTACGACCGAGCAATCGAACGTCGGTACATCACAGAGCGTCGAGGCCCCTCCATTTCATACATGGAGAGGCCTCATTTCATTGTTGGGCACGCCAGGGTGAGGACCGCGGCGCGACACGCGCGCCGTCAGATCCGGACGAGCATCTTGCCGGTATTGGCGCCGCTGAGCAGGCCGATGAACGCTGACGGGGCGTTCTCGAGCCCCTCGACGATGGTCTCGCGGGCCTGGATGCCGCCGCTGGCGAGCGCCGGGCCGACCTCGGCGAGAAACTCCGCCTGGTGCATCGCCTGGTCGCCTGCGAGAAAGCCCTCGATGCGCAGCCGCTTGGTGATCACCTGCCTGAAGTTCCTCGGCCCGGGAGGGGGTGTCGTTGCGTTGTAGCTGCTGATGAGACCGCAGACGGCGATCCGGCCGTGCAGGTTGAGGACGTCGATTGCTGCCTCGAGGTGCTCCCCGCCGACGTTCTCGAAGTACACGTCGATGCCGTCGGGGGCGGCCGTGCGCAGCTGGGCAAGAACGCCGTCGTGGTAATCGAAGGCGGCGACGAAGCCGATCTCGCGCAGCCAGGCGACCTTGTCCGGCGTACCGGCTGAGCCGATGGCACGGCCGCCGCGCAGGGTGGCGATCTGACCCACGAGGCTACCGACCGCGCCCGCGGCGCCGGAGACGAATACCGTCTCCCCCGGCTGCATCGCGGCGACCTTGACCAGCCCTGCCCAGGCGGTCAGGCCGGGCATCCCCAAGACGCCCAGGTACGCCGAGGCGGGGACCTGCGACACGTCGACCGTGCGGAAGCTCTTCGCAGGACCGACCGCGTAGTCCCGCCAGCCCTGCATGTGCAGGACGTGGTCCCCGACCTGGTGGGTGGCGGCGCGCGAGCTCACGACCTCCCCGACCGCTCCGCCCTCCAGCGCTGCACCGACCTGGAACGGCGGGATGTAGGACTGGGTGTCGTTCATGCGGCCACGCATGTAGGGGTCGACCGACATCCACAGGTTGCGGACGAGCACCTCCCCCTCGCCGAGCTCCGGCACCTTGGTCGTGGCGAGCCGGAACGTCGCTTCGGTGGGCTGTCCCACCGGGCGCGCCGCCAGCTGGATCTGTCTGCTCGTGGTCATCACAACAGTTGTCCTGTCCTCTATGGGCGCCGTCACACGCTGGCTGCAGCACTGTTTCACCCCGCAGGGACCAACATGCGGCAGACTAGGATGCGGTGGCGCCATCGGGGCGACACCACAAGAGCAGAGCGGGAGGTGCGCGGTGCCTGGTGCGCGCGCATCCAA
>JAYTHM010000371.1:0-4119 GCA_043732645.1 Frankiales bacterium | reverse complement strand
AGATGTACCGGGTGAAGCCGGTGGACGGGTTGTCGGCCAGCTTCTTGAGGTCCGGGTTGCTCAGAATCTTCGAGACGGCGGTCGGCTCGACGCCGGTGCCCTCGATCTCCATGTCGGCCGAGCCGTTGAGCAGGCGCGAGTCCATGTCGGCGGGCTCGAGGCCCTCGGTCAGCACGATGGAGTCCGGGAGCGCCTTGCGGTTGGGGTCGCTGGCGGCGTTCCACTTGTCGTTGCGGACCAGCTTGAGGAGCTTGTTGGGCTGGTAGGTCTCGATCTTGTACGGGCCGCTGGCCACCGGCTTGAACTGATAGCGCGCGCCGGTGTCCTTCTTCTGCGGGACCGGGGTGCTGATCGGCAAGGCCATTAGGTAGTCGAAGTCCGAGAACACCTTGGACAGGTGGAAGACGATCTTCTTCGGGTCCGTGGCGTCGATCGAGGCCAGACCGGCCTTGTCCTTGTACGGGCCCTTGTATGCCTCGCCGCCGACCAGGACCGGCCTGAGATAGGTGCTGCCGGGGCCACCGTTGATGACGTCTTCGGCGAAGGAGCGCTCGAGGGCGTACTTGATGTCGGCGGAGGTGATCGCCGAGCCGTCCTCGAAGGTGATCCCGTCGCGCAGCTCGTAGGTGACCGTCTTGCCGCCGTCGCTGATGGCGCCCTTGGCCTTGGCGAGGTCGCCCGTGACCTGGGCGCCCTCCTTACCGGCCTTGGGGGCAAACATCAACAGCGTGCGCTGGTAGATGCGCTGGAAGTTCCAGCTGTAGGCGTAGTAAGTACGGGCTGGGTCGAGCGAGTCGAAGTCGCTGGACGCCACGTAGTTGAGCGTCCCGCCTTTTTTATTCGACACGTTGACGACACTGTCAACAGCAGCGTTGTAGCCAGCCGAGACGCCGTTGGCGCCATTAGTCTTCGATCCTCCGGAGCTGCCACCACAGGCGGCGGCACCGAGGGCAAGAACGGCAAGTGCTGCGCCGGCCTTGAGTAGATAAGTGCGAGACATCGTGGGCGGTGCTCCCTTCGGTCTTCTTGCCGGACCGGGTCGGCGACCCGGTCCGTCGTGCACGTCGCTCCCCCGCCTCGTGGGCAGGATGAGACGCCGGGTCAGCGGCCGGCCTTGGGATCCAGCGCGTCGCGCAGACCGTCTCCCAGCAAGTTGAACGCCAGCACCGTGATGAACAGTGCGGCACCCGGGACGACCATGAAGGTCGGGTCGATCGAGTAGGTGGGGACCGCGTCCGAAAGCATGCTGCCCCAGGAGGGCGTGGGCGGCCTGACGCCGACGCCGAGGAACGACAATGCCGCCTCGAACAAGATGTTGGTCGGGATGATGAGCGTGGAGTAGACCAGCACCGGCGCGATCAGGTTCGGCAGCAGCTGTTTGAACAGGATGTGGCCGTTGGTCGCGCCGAGGCTGCGGGCGGCGTCGACGAACTCCTTCTCGCGCAGCGACAATGTCTGACCGCGGACGATGCGCCCGATGTAGGGCCAGTTGAAGAAGCCGATGATGAACACCAGGACGGCCACGCTCAGGCTGGTGCCCGACAGGCCCAGCAGTCCGTTGCCGCTCTGCAGGACGGCGCCAAGGCTGATCGCGAACAACAGCAGTGGAAAGGCCAGCAGGACGTCCATCGTGCGGCTGATGAGGCTGTCGATCCAGCCGCCGAAGTAGCCGGCCGTGACGCCAAGGACGGTGCCGATCCCGACGGAGGCAATGGTCGCGAGGAAGGCCGTGAGCAGCGAAATCCGGGCGCCGTAGACGATCCGGCTGAAGACGTCACGTCCGTTACCGGGCTCGACGCCGAGCACGAAGTTGCCACTGATCCCCCCGAACTTGCCCTTGGGGATCTGGAAGGTCGGGTCGAGCAGCTCGTCGTGGAACTCATTCGGCGGGTGCCCGAAGAGCTTCACCAGCAACGGCGCGAGCAAGGCCATCGCGATGAGCAGCACGACCACGACCGCGCCGCCGAGGGCAACCTTGTCACGCTTGAGGCGCATCCAGGCGATCTGCCCCAGCGAACGACCCTCGATGGTCGTCGAGTTCTCCCCCTGCAGCACGGCCTCCGGTGTCGAGGTCAGAGCCGAGTGGTCGACGTCGAACGGAGCCGTCACGAAGATCTCTTCTCGGGCTGGGGTCAGGAAGGGTGCTTCCCCGATCAGGGGGGCACGCCTGACGTAGGGCTGTGCTCGGACTGTAGAGGTGCGACGAGCCTGGGCGGTAGCAAGGACATCAGGCTGAGCCTGGATCGTGACCAACCGGTGACCTCGGGAGGAAACCCTGGGGATGCGTGGCGTTGCTCTTGCACCCAAACTGTGTCACACGCCACCTATCGGGCAGGTTGCGACGCGGAAAACAAGCTCAGCGAGCGAGCTCCGCCAACATCGTGGGGTACCTCACGATGCGGGCGAATTCCTCGGCGTCGAGCGACGCGCCACCGATCAGCGCGCCGTCGATGTCCGGCTGCACCATGATCGCGACGATGTTGGAGGCCTTGACCGAACCGCCGTAGAGGACCCTGATGCCGTCGGCGACATCGCCGTCGGCGATCTCGGCCAGCCGCGTCCGCACCGCCGAGCAGATCTCCTGGGCGTCCTCGGGGGTCGCGGCCTCGCCGGTGCCGATGGCCCAGACCGGTTCGTAGGCGACGACGAGCGTCTGGAGCACCGCGACGGGCACGTCCACAAGCGCCGCGGACAGCTGGGCCAGGCAGTGCGCGACCTGCGTGCCGGCCTGCCGGACGTCAAGGCCCTCGCCGACACACAGGATCGGCACCAGGCCATGCCGGCCGGCCGCGAGCACCTTTTGTCGGACCAGCTCGTCGGCCTCCCCGTGGTCGGTACGCCGCTCGCAGTGGCCGACGACCACGTACGTGCAGGCCAGCTTGGCGAGCATCGCCCCGCTCGTGTCGCCGGTGTGGGCGCCGGCGTCGAACGGGCTGAGGTCCTGGCCGCCGTACCTGATCCGGAGCTTGTCGCCGTCAACGAGGGTCTGCACGCTGCGCAGGTCGACGAACGGCGGGAGAACCGCGCACTCGACCGCGTCGTGGTCCTTGTCGTTGAGGCTGAAGCTGAGCTTCTGGACCAGCGCGATGGCCTCGAGGTGGTTGAGGTTCATCTTCCAGTTGCCGGCCATCAGGGGCTTGCGGGACATCAGTCCTCCAGGACGGACAGGCCGGGCAGAGTCTTGCCTTCGAGGTGCTCCAGGGAGGCGCCGCCCCCGGTGCTGATGTGCGTGAAGCGGTCCTCACCGATCCCCAGGGCACGTACGGCGGCAGCGCTGTCGCCGCCACCCACGACCGTCAGGGCTCCCTTGAGGGACGCGACCGCCTCGGCGACCCCGCGGGTGCCTTCGGCGTAGGGCGCGAGCTCGAAGACCCCCATTGGGCCGTTCCAGAACACTGTCCTGGCCCCGGCGAGGACCTCGGCGAAAAGCTGGACGGACCTCGGGCCGATGTCCAGTCCCATCCGGTCGGACGGGATCTGGTCGGCGTCGACGACGGCGTGCTCGGCGTCGGCGCTGACGGCCGTGGCTGCCACCACGTCCACCGGCAGGACGATCTTGCCGCTGCCCAGTAGGGCGCGGCACTGCTCGAGCATGCCCTCCTCGAGCAGGCTGGAGCCGACGTCGTGACCCTGGGCCTTCAAGAAGGTGAAGCACATGCCACCGCCGACTAGGATTCGGTCGACCTTGGGCAGCAGGGCCTCGATCACACTGATCTTGTCGCTGACCTTCGAGCCGCCGAGGACGACCAGGTACGGCCGCTCAGCGTCGACCTCGAGCCGGTGCAGGACCTCGACCTCGGCCACGACCAGCGGTCCGGCTGCGTGCTCGAGCCGCTGCGCGACGTCGTACACGCTGGCGTGCTTGCGGTGGACTGCGCCGAAGGCATCGTCGACGTAGAGGTCGGCGAAGGCCGCCAGCTGATCGGCGAAAGCGCCCCGCTCGGCGTCGTCCTTGGAGGTCTCGGCGGCCTCGAAGCGGACGTTCTCGAGCAGCACGACGCCACCCTCGCGCAGCCCCTCGAGGCTGGATCGGGCGTCCGGCCCGACGACGTCCCTGGCGAGGCGGACCGGACGCCCGAGCAGCTCCTCGAGCCGCTCGGCGACAGGAGACAGGGAGTA
>JAYTHM010000370.1:0-4140 GCA_043732645.1 Frankiales bacterium | reverse complement strand
CTGCCCCCCGCTGGCGAGCCCGGCTGACCGGGCGCAACACCGCGAACGCGGGCGTCCTGCTGCTGCTCGGCACCGCGTCGTCCTACTACTCCGTCTTCACGCTGCTCCTGCTGACCCTGTCCGCCCTGGTAGCGCTGGCGCAGGACCGCCGGATCCGCACGCTGGCCGGGGTCGTGGTGGCCCAGGTCGTCCTCGCGGGGGTCCTGGTCGTCAACATGCTGCCCAACCTGCTGTATGAACGTGCGCACGGGAACAACGTCGTCGCGCTCGTGCGCAGCGCTGCAGGCAGCGAGATCTACGACTTCAAGCTCGCCTCGCTGCTGCTGCCGACCCCCTTTCACCGCATCGCGGCGTTTGCGGCGTTCCGGCGCTCCTACGACCGAACATTTCCGCTGCCGTCGGAGCCGTCCGCGCTCGGTGCCGTAGGAGCGCTGGGGCTGATCGTGCTGCTGGCGTTGGCCGTCGTCAGCATCGTGCGGCGGCCGGCGATGGACGCCGGCGAGAGCGCCGTCTGGACGGCCCAGCGACGCCTGGCCGTCCTGGCGCTGCTGGCGCTGCTGCTCGGTACGGTCGGGGGGCTGTCGACGTTCTTCGCGTTGTTCGTCACCGACAGCCTGCGTGGCTGGAACCGGCTGTCGATCTTCGTCTCGGCGATCAGCCTGGCAGCGGTCGGGCTGGTGGTCGGGCAGCTGCTCGGGCGCCCGGCCGTCACCCGCGTGCTGCGCCGGCCTTGGCTCGGTCCGCTGCTGGCGGCCGGGGTCTTGACCGTGGTGGGGCTCTACGACCAGACCCCACCGGCCGACCCCTCCGGCCGGGCCGCTGTCGTGCTGACCTGGAACCGCGACCAGGCCTTCGTGGCCGCCGTGGAGGCCAGGCTGCCCCGGCACGGCCTGGTCTTCCAGCTGCCGTACATGTTCTTCCCGGAGTCCCACTCCATCGTCGCGATGGCCGACTCCGACCAGTTCAGGTTCTACCTGCACTCGCACGGGCTGCGCTGGAGCTACGGCGGCATCCGGGGCCGGGCCGCCGCGGACTGGGCGCCGCTGATCGCCGGCCAGTCGGTCGACCGGATGGCCGAGCTGCTGGTAGCCGGGCACGTCGACGGACTCGAGGTCTACCGGGCCGGCTACACCGACCACGGCCGGTCCCTGGAGAACCAGCTGCGCGGCTTCCTGCACGTGACGCCACTCGTGAGCGGCGGAGGGCAATACACCTTCTGGGACCTGCGTTCCTACGCTACTTTGCTGCGACGTGGGAGCACCACTGCGGTCGTCGATGCGATCGGCCAGCACGTCCTGCTGCACCCGGTCGGGTACCCGTTGGGCTTCCCCGGCAGCCAGCCGCGCCTGGTGCTGGACAACGGCTGGTCCTGCGAACAGCCAGCTGACCTCAGGCTGACCCTGATCCGGCCCCCGGACGGCTCCGACGTCCTGGTGACCCTGCCCGGCGGGAACCAGGACCGGGTGTCGTTCACCGGCCCCACGTCGACGGTGAGCCGGCGGCTGCTGCTGGCGCCGGGCCAGTCCTCGCTCGACGTCCGTAGCGTGACGGGGGCGACGGTAGGGCTCGGTGCCCTCAGTGTCGATGACCCCGTCCTGGAAGGCTCCCTGCCATGACCACCGCCGCGCAGCACTCACCGCACCGGGTCTCGGTCGTGGTGCCGGTCTACCAAGGTGAGCGCACGCTCCCGGCCCTGCTAGCCGAGCTGGAGCCGCACACCCGCTGCTCGCGCACCCCGGACGGCACGCCGTACGTCGTGGAGGAGGTCGTCCTGGTCTTCGACCACGGCCCCGACCACTCGGCGGCGACCCTGCGCAGGCTCGCCGCGGCGATGCCGTTCGTCAGGGTCGTGTGGCTGAGCCGCAACTTCGGCCAGCACGCCGCGACGCTCGCGGGGATGGCCTCCAGTGGCGGGGAGTGGATCGTCACGCTGGACGAGGACGGCCAACACGACCCGGCCGACATCCCACGGCTGCTCGACGTGGCGCTGCGGACGTCTTCGACCCTGGTCTACGCGCAGCCGACCAACCCCGCCCCCCACAGTGCGTGGCGCAACGCCGGCTCGCGGACCGCGAAATGGCTGTTTGCGAGGGTCCTGGTGCGCGGCAGCGGATCGGAGACCTTCCAGAGCTACCGCCTGGTGCTCGGTGAGATCGGGCGCAGCGTCGCGGCGTACGCCGGGGCCGGGGTCTTCCTGGACGTTGCGCTGGGCTGGGTCAACCCGCGTGCCACGCAGTGCCCCGTCACGCTGCGCACCGAGGGTGACCGCGCCTCGGGCTACTCGCTGCGCCGGCTGCTGTCGCACTTCTGGAAGCTGGTGCTGACCACCGGAACCCGCGGCCTGCGGCTCGTCAGCGTCCTTGGTGTGGCCTTCGCCGTGCTGGGTCTGCTGCTCGCCGCGCTGCTCGTCGTGCTGCACGTCCTGGACCCGCAGCCGGTCCAGGGCTGGACGTCGGTGATGGTCGTGCTGCTGCTCGGGATTGGCGCGATGCTGTTCTCGCTCGGCATCGTCGCGGAGTACATCGGGGTCGCGGTCGGGATGGCCTTGGGCAAGCCGCTTTACCTCATCGTCAGCGACCCGGAGGCCGGTGCGCTGGGACGGCGGCCACCGGGCCCGGCGTGACCCGCCCCCTGAGCTGGGTGGTGGGGGCGGGTGGCCTGTTGGGCTCGCACCTGCTGCGCTCGTTGGCCCATCGTGGAGCGGTGTGGTCACCGCCGACGCCGCTCAGGTGGACCGGACCGGAAGCCCCCGCCCAGCTCGCCGAGACCGCTGCGGCCTTCCTGCGCTACTGCGGCGGTCGGCCGTGGCAGGTCGCTTGGTGCGCCGGCGCCGGCGTGACCGGGGCCGACGAGGCGAGCCTTGACGCCGAGCAGGTAGCCCTGCGCCGGCTGCTCGAGGCCCTGACGCCCGGCGCCGGCAGCGGCGGCGCGCTGTTCGTGGCCTCCTCCGCAGGCGGGGTCTACGCCGGGTCCACCGGAGCGCCGTTCACCGAGGCCCACCGGAGCCGGCCGCTGTCGGCGTACGGCAGGTCCAAGCTGGTGATCGAGGGCGCCGCCACCGACTGGGGCCGGCGGACCGGGGTCCCGGTCCTGATTGGACGGCTGGCCAACCTCTACGGACCCGGGCAGGACCTGACCAAGCAGCAGGGCCTGGTGTCCCAGTTGTGCCGGGCACACCTGCTGAACCAGCCGGTGTCGGTGTTCGTGCCGATGGACACCACCCGGGACTACCTGTTCGCGCCGGACTGCGGCGAGCTGGTCGCCGACGCGCTGGACCGGCTGCGGTCGGCCGGCGGCACCTGGACGAAGATCCTCGCCTCCCACCAGGCCGTCACCGTCGGCGCGGTCGTCGGCGAGCTGCGGCGGCTCGTCAAGGCGGCGCCGCGGATCACCTACGGGACCTCGGCCACCTCGCACCTGCAGGCCCGCGACCTACGGCTGCGCTCGCAGGTCTGGCCCGAGCTGGACCGGCGCCCCCTGACCACGCTCGCCGCCGGCATGCACGCCACCAATCTGGACCTGGCCCGTGCCCTGGCCACCGGTGACCTGGCGGTCAGGGCAGCCGCGCCACGACGTTGAACTCGTTGTAGACGAAGACCCGACCGGCCGCGCGGGGGAACGGGAAGGAGTACGACCGCTCGACGCGCAGCCCGTGGCGGCGTGCCAGGTCGCCCAGCACCGCGGTGTCACAGAAACGCAGATGCGTCGGGTCGAACGCCTGCCCCCGCTCCTGCGGCGTGATCAGGTGCACCACCCCACCCGGCCGCAGGTAGGGCAGGTAGGTCACGAGAACCTCGTCGGCCTGCTCGGCCGTGAGGTGCTCCACCACGTGCGCCAGCAGCAGCGCGTCAAAGCCAGCCCGCTGCACGTGCGGCGAGGCCAGCAGCTCCTCGGGTGTGTAGGCGACGGCGCCCTGGTCCCGGCAGGCCTGCACCAGGGCCATGTTGTGGTCGACCCCGACGCTGCCCTGGTCCAGGTGCAGCAGGTTGCGCCCCAGCCCGCACCCAACGTCCAGCACCCGGCCCGCGCAGACCCGACGGATGTTGCGCCGGTAGGGCAGCTGCACCGGCAGCAGCTTCTTCCACCACACGCCCTGCAGGCGCGCCAGCCGGTCGGCGTACGCCCCGTCCTGTGTCGACA
>JAYTHM010000369.1:0-4142 GCA_043732645.1 Frankiales bacterium | reverse complement strand
CCTGCGTGATCTCGGGAGCGCCCTCCAGCGGCACGAGCCGGTCGAGGTCCGCGCGCGTCCGAAACGGCTCCGCGACAACGGGGCCGACGCCCGCCACGATGTCGAGATCCACCCCGATCGCCTTCAAGGGCACGACGATGTCGCTGAAGAAGATGGCAGCGTCCACACCCAACCGGCGCAGCGGCTGGAGCGTGATCTCGGTGACCATGTCCGGCCGGAAGCAGGACTCCAGCATGCCCGTGCCTTCGCGAAGCGCGCGGTACTCCGGCAGCGCCCGGCCGGCCTGCCGCATGAACCAGACCGGGGTGTGCGGGACGGGCTCCCGCCGACATGCCCTGAGAAAGGCGCTGTCGTGAAGGCCCGGGTGGACGGCAGCGCGCTGCAGGGGAGTCGTTCCTTCGGTGCTCATCACGGTCGAGGCTAGCCGCCTCCCACGCTTTGTCAGACCTTCGTGGCACGGTATTGGGCAGGATGGAGGTGGTCACCGTGGCCAGTGCCACGACCGAGATGCTGTGCGTCGACTGCGACAAGATCGTGCTGTTCGAGCAGCCCGACTGCGGCGACGGCTTCGGCGACGGCGACCTGATGTGCGTGATGTGCGGAGCGGCCGTCACCTTTGGTGGGATGTTGCTCACCGACCGGTCCACCCAGGAGAGCTCCGCCGCCTGAGCTGCTCAGCCCGAGCAGCTCAGCCGGCCGCGAGCAGGGCCACACCCACGAGGGCGCCCAGTGAGCCCACGACCTGCAGCGGTAGCAGCCGCTCGGCCTGGAGCTGGCGGGCCAGCAGGATCGTCACGACCGGGTAGAGCGAGCCGAGCACCGACACGACGCTGAGCAGACCGCTGCGGGTGGCCACGGAGAAACACGCGTTCGCGCCCGCATCGCCGATCCCGATCGCAGCGAGCAGCCGAAGGTCACCCGCGACGACACCAGTCCGAAAGCCCCGTCCGGCTGCCACGACGAACGCCAGCAGGAGCACCCCCACCGACGTCGCGCGCATCACCAGCAGCGTCACGACCACGGCACCCGAAGGCCCCTTGGCGCCGTCGGCCAGCAGGACCGAGACCAGCCCGAACCCCAGGGCCGCTGAGCACGCGAGGACCAAGGGCCGGGCGGAGGCGCCCCCGGACAGCTCAGGGCCACTGGTCAGGACCACCCCGAGGATCGCGACGACGATGCCGGCGACCTGCAGCCCGCTGGGCGACTCGCCCCGGACCAGCCCGACCGCAAGCGGCAGCAGCGCCCCGAGCGCCGCGATCGGCGCAACAACACCCATGGTGCCGCCGGCCAGGGCGGCGTAGAACGCACCTAGCGCCAGCACCCCCGCGAGCCCGGCGAGGCAACCGACCAGCAGGTGGTCGGGTCGGGCGCCGAACAGCAGGGCCAGCGGCAGCAGGCAGACCAAAGCCACGGCCTGCGAGCCGCCGACGACCACGGCCGACGGGAGCCTTCGCGTGGCGGTCCCACCGAGGAAGTCCGCCGCACCCCAGAGCAGGCTGGACAGCAGAGCGAGGGCGACGGACACTCTGGCACCCAAGCACATCGGCGCGTTGCGACCCGTAGCGCTCGCGCCCGACCTACCTTGAACAGGTGACCGTTCCCCTCGAGCCGCCGGCTGCGCCAAGCGTCTTCGCACGAGCCATCGAGGGCCTGCAGGTGGTGCTGCGCGACGTCGCGCGGCCGGGGCTGCTGGAGCTGCACGAGGTGCCCGCACCGCGTCGGCTTGCCCCGCACTCCGTGGCGTTCAGCGCGGAGGTCAGCAAGGACGGGGACGAGGTCGCGACCGGGCGCTTCGTGGTCCTGCACGACCCTGCGGGACAGGATGGCTGGCGCGGTGACACCCGCGTCGTCGCCTTCGTCAGCGCCGACGTCGACCCCGAGATGGCCGGTGACCCGGCCCTAGCCGAGGTCGGCTGGTCCTGGCTCACCGACTCGCTCGCCGGCCGGGGCGCCCAGCACACCGCCGCGGGCGGCACCGTCACACGGACGGCCTCGTTGACCTTCGGGCTGGTCGAGGACCCGGAGGAGACCAACGAGGTCGAGGTCCGGGCCTCCTGGAGCCCGTTGCACGACCCCGACGGCAGCCTGGACCTCGGTGTGCACCTGCAGGCCTGGTGCGACCTGCTGTGCATGACCGCCGGTCTGCCTCCGCTGGGCGTCACCGCCCTGCACAGCCGTACCTGACCCGGGTCAGCGGCTCGCGCGGTCCGGCAGCCGGTGCGGCGGCGCCTGCTGCTGCTCGGGAACCCCTGCGGCCGGGAGTAGGACACTTGTCGAGGGCCGAGGCAGCCGCAGGGTCAGGTTCGTTCCCTCGCCGCGGCGGCTGGCGACCTCCAGGTTGCCGCCGGACAGCCGGGCCCGCTCGCGCAGCAGCCCTAGGCCGACGTGCCGGCCACGGTCGGGCCGGACGGTGCTGGGATCAAAGCCAGGACCGGCGTCGCGCACCTGGGCGAGCACCGTGGCCTCGTCGATGCGCAGCAACACCACCGCGTCGTCGACGTCGGCGTGCTTGACGACGTTGAGCAGCGCCTCCTGGAAGAAGCGGTAAACCGTGACGGCAGAGGCAAGCGGGAGCGGATACGGCGAGGCTGGCCACTCCACGCTGACCTGCAGCCCGTAACGGGCGTTCATGTCAAGCCGCAGCATTCCCACCGCAGTGGCGAGGTCGCCGTCCCGCAGGGCAGGTGGCCGGGTACGTGCCATGACGGCGCGGACCTGCTCCTCGGCGTCCTCGACGTAGTCCGAGAGCTTGGCGAGCTCGGCCGGCGTGGTGGGGGACGAGGCGAGCAGACCGCGGGCGATCATGAGGGACTGGGCGACCGTGTCGTGGAGCTCGGCGGCCAGCTGCCCGCGGGCGCCCTCCTCCGCGGCCACCAGCCCGGACAACAGCTCGAAGACGCCCGCGCCGGCCGTCTCGGCGTCGCGGCGGTGCCGCTCTCCCAGCTCGTCGGCGACGCGGACCCGTAGATGCAGGGCGTCGAGGGTGCGGGCGAGCTCGCCGACCTCGAGCGATACGCGGGTGACCAGGCGCCTGGTCATGTGCATCGGGAGACCCGGCTCGGCGAGGCGTCGTACGGCATCGCCGTGCAGGCCACGGAGGTCGCCTGCGAGCCGGATGGCAGCTATGACCGAGCACAGGACGACCAGCAGACCGGCGCAGGAACCGGAGGCAAGCGCCTTTACGGCGACGTTGCTGAGGCTGTGGTCGGCCTGGAGAACCACGGCGACCACCCCGACGACCGTCACGACGGATCCCGCTCCGAGCAGGGCCGCCCAGACCGCGAGCGGCAACCCGGCGCGGAACCGCCGGATCACCGCAGGACGCCCGTGGTGGTCCAGTCCGCCACCGACCGCGCAGGTGCGGGGCCTTGGCCGTGCACGGCGACGAGGTCGGGGTCAGCGGCGAGGGCGATGGCGCCGAGCAGGGACGCCACAGCGCGCTCGACGAGGTGGAGCTCCTCGACGATGTCGTCGACCCCACCGGCTGACTCCGCCAGCCGGGCCAGCCGGTCGGCAGACTCGCGGAGCACGGTCAGGGACGGCGCGGTCGCGGCACCGATGTCGCCGAGAGCCTTGGCGGCCTCGCCCGCGACCTCGACTTGTGCCCGGGCCGCGCGGGCCCTGTCCGACAGGTCCGCGACGGACAGCCACGCGTCGGCCTGCCCGACGAGCACCTCCGCGAGGCGGACCTCACGTCGACCGAAGCTCGCGGAACCTGCTGGGCGGCGGGCGATGAGGACGGCCTGTGGGCTCTCGGGATCACCCAGGATCGCCGAGCACCAGGGCCGGCTGTGCTCACTGCCGGTCGAGACTCCCCGTGCGCCGAGCGCCCGCATGACCCATGGCTCGTCGAACACTTCCGCGTCGACGCGCAGCCGCCGGGGGGCGGTCGTCTCGTCACCGGCGTACCGAACCGGACCGTCGGCCGCGAGCAGCAGCATCTCGACATCCGCCCCGCCGAACAGCCGGGCCGCGGCGCTGACCACGATGCGGGCCGACGTGTCGCTGGTGCGAGCAGTGAGCCTGTCCTGCCCAGCGGCGAGCTCAGCGAACAGCCGGGCCTCCTGGCTGCGACGGGTCTGCTGGTCGTAGGAGGACCAGAGCAGAGCAAGGGGTACGACGAGCCCGAGCAGCCCCAGGGG
>JAYTHM010000368.1:0-4148 GCA_043732645.1 Frankiales bacterium | reverse complement strand
CCCTCGATGACCTGTCGACGACCCGCGGGATGACTCTGCGATGGATTCTGCTGCACCTGGTCGAGGAGACAGCCCGCCACCTTGGCCACCTCGACCTGCTCCGCGAGCAGGCGGACGGTGCCGTCGGCGAGGAGCCCGGGGCCCACGAGGGCTGACCTGGCGGCTCTGGTGTGACGTCTGCACCAGACCTGCCGGCGTGGCGTGGTGCAGACGTCACACGAGCCGCCAGGTCGCCGGGAGCCCGCATGAGGCTTGAGGTCGGGCCCGGCGGCGCCGATGGACCGAGGGACGATTGACCCGCTGATCCCCGGAGCCACCGTGACCTCCCCGCACCTCGCCGACGTGCTGTCCCTGCCCTCACGGGCCGAGGCCGCGCTGGTGGCCGCCCGGCTCGTGAGCAACGTCGAGCAGGTCGTGCACGGCCGTCGCCGGGCCGTCGAGGTCGTCATCGGCGCGGTGCTCGCTGGTGGGCACGTGCTCGTCGAGGATGTCCCGGGCAGCGGCAAGACCACCCTGGCGCGGGCCGTGGCGAAGTCCCTCGGCGGGAGCTTCCGTCGGATCCAGGGCACCGCCGACCTGCTGCCGGCCGACATCACCGGCAGCGGTGTGTGGGAGCCCGAGCGGCGGGCGTTCTCCTTCGTGCCGGGACCGGTCTTTGGCAACGTGGTGCTCGTCGACGAGCTCAACCGGACGCCGCCGCGGACCCAGTCAGCCTTCATGGAGGCGATGGACGAGGCAGCTGTGACGGTCGACGGGACGCGGCACGCGCTGCCCGACCCGTTCGTCGTGCTCGCCACCCAGAACCCGCTCGAGCAGTACGGCACCTACCCCCTGCCCGAGGGCCAGCTTGACCGTTTTGCCGTGACGCTCTCGCTCGGCGCCAACGACGCGGCGACTGAGCGCCGGGTCGTTCGCGAGCAGCTCGACCACGCCACGGTCGGTGAGCTGCAGGCCGTCACGACCCCTTCGCAGCTGGTCCAGGTCCGTGCTGAGGTACGCCGCACGCACGTCGCCGACGCCGTCATGGACCACGCCGTCCGGATCGTCGAGGCCACCCGCGAACACCCGTCGGTCGCCCTCGGCGCGAGCACCCGGGCAGCGCTCGCCCTGGTCCGCTGCTCGCAGGCCCGGGCACTGCTCGGTGGCCGCGACCACGTCCTGCCCGACGACGTGAAGGCCCTCGCCGCCACCGTCCTGGGCCACCGCCTGGTCCTTCGGGACGGCGCGTCGGGGATGGCCGCGGGCCAGCAGCTGGTGACCGAGCTGGTCGCCATGCTGCCGGTTCCGCTACGGGCATGACAGCGCGCAAGGCGGGCCGGGGGGTGTCCGTCCGGCTCACGAAGGCCACCTTCGCGGCGGTCGTCACCGCAGCCGTGCTTCAGCTGCTGACCCGCGTCACCGGCGTCGGCTGGCTCGCCCTCGGCTCGGCGGCGGCTCTCGCCGTACCGCTGGCGTCGCTGGTGATGCGGCCTGCCCTTGGCTCTTTGGAGGTCGAGCTCCAAGGGCCGGAGCGGGTCGTGGCCGGGGCGTCGCTCGAGCAGGTGCTGCACGTCCGCAACGCCGGCCGTTGGCCGACGCCACCGGTCAACTGGGTCGACCGTACCGGCGGGCTTGGCCCGGTCGAGGTCGGCGTACCCGCTCTGGGACCGGGACAGAGCACCCAGCTGCCCGTGCTCCGTCAGGCCCTGAGCCGGGGTGTGTACGACCGGTCCTCGGCCCTGCTCTGGACCACGGCTCCGTTCGGGGCGCTGCGCTGGGAGCGGGCCGTGCCCGGTGGGTGCGTGCTGAGGGTGCACCCGCACACCGACCGTGGACGGCGGCTCATCGGCGGCGGCAGACGCACCGACCAGCGGACGGCGCCGGTCGCGGGTGCCGGGCTCGAGGTGCTCGGGCTACGGCCGTGGCGGCCGGGGGACTCGACGCGCGGTGTTTCCGCCCGGGCCAGTGCCCGGCACGGCCGGCCGGTGGTGCTCGAGCGCGAGCGGGAGGTCGACGCGGGTCCGGCGCTGCTGGTCCTCGCCGCCGGCGGCGGGGCCGGGGAGGCGTGGGAGCGGCACGTATCGACGGTCGCCTCGACCGCGCTGGCCGCGCTGCGGGACGGGCGCCGGGTCACGATGGTCGTCGGCGCGGGCGGTCCGCTCGTACCGCGGACCCTTGACGCAACCGGTGTGCTGGACGTCCTGGCCGGGATCGACCGGGCCGGGGCCTTGCCGATGGCTGAGGTGACGCAGGCGATGAACGCGGTGCACCCGGGCGGGACGGTGCTGTTCCTCGCCGGATCCAAGGCAGGGATGGGCCTCGGACCGGGCACCGGGTGCTGCGTGCACGAGGTGCTCGGTGGCTGACGGCGTCGCCGTACCCCGCGGGGCGGTCGCCGGACTGGTCGCCGGGCTCTCCGGCCAGGTCGCCACGGCCGTCGTTGGGATCCTGCCCTGGTCGGTTCTGCCGGTGACCGCCGCTCTGCTCGTCGTCGCCGTCCGGCTCGGCCTGCGGGCCTCCGAGGCGGGCACCGTGTGGCTGCGCCGCGCGGCCACGACTGCCGCTCTGGTCCTCACCCTCGCGTCCCTGCCCGGCATGATCGGGGTCGCCGACGTCCAGGCCGTCAAGGGCACCCTGGGGTGGATGCTCGTCGCGATCCAGGTCTGCCAGGCGGTGAGCTGGCAGGTCCCGCGCGAGCGCCGCAGCGGGCTGTTCACGGCCCTGGGCGTCCTGGTGCTCGCCGCGTCCTACTCCCCGGACGTCCTCGTCGGGCTACCCCTGCTGGTCGGCTGGGCCGCTTTGCTGGTGGCCCTCGCGCAGCTGCAGGGGGCGCGCCTGTCGCAGGTCGTCCCGGCCGTGTCCGTCGCGCTGGTGCTCGGCCTCGTTGCGTTCCTGGTCGTGCCCGCCCCGGTGTCTGCCGGCATCCGCAGCCGCCTCGCCGGACGGGCTGCCGGCGACGCCGCTCCCCAGGGGCGCGGGGAAGCCGGAGCGGCCGCCTTCAGCGGTGACAGCCTCGACCTGCGCCGCCGGGGTGCGCTGTCCACCGACCCGGTGGCGGAGGTAGCCGCGGACTCGCCGACCCTGTGGCGCGGCGCCTCCTTCGACCGGTACGACGGGACGGGCTGGACCCGCTCGAGCGGGACCCTCACCGACGTGAAGGTGCCGACGTACCGGCTGGCGACGCCCTCCGCCCAAGCGCGCACCGACCGGGTGAGGCTGCGGACCGCGACCGACGGGACGGTCTGGTCGCCGGGCCCGATCGACGAGGTCAGCCTCGGCAACGCCCAGCGGCTGCTCGATGACGGGCTCGGCGGGCTGCAGCTGCCCGGCCTCAGCGGCGGCTACACCGTCACCAGCGAACCGCCGGTGACCGACCTCGCCCGGCTGCGGTCTGTTTCGGGTGCCGACACGCTCGGCTGGCGGAACCTGCCCGGCTCCCTGCCGGACCGGGTTGGCAGCCTCGCCCAGCAACTCACCGCGGGGACGACCAACCGCTGGGACGCGGCCGAGGCCATCGGGACGTGGCTGCGGGCCAACGGGACCTACCGGCTCGACTCGCCCGTGCCCGCACCCGGCGAGGACGCCGTGGACCGTTTCCTGTTCGTCGACCGGACGGGATTTTGCGAGCAGTACGCCACTGCCGAGGCTGTCCTGCTGCGCGCCGTCGGCATCCCCGCCCGGCTCGTGACCGGCCTCGCGTACGGCGTGCCCGCCGCGTCCGGCGAGCGGCTCTACCGCGTCGCCGACTTGCACGCCTGGGTCGAGCTGTGGGTCCCGGGCACGGGCTGGGTCACGTCGGACCCGACCGCCGGTGTGCCGCTGGCGGCGTCCGGGTCAGCGGGCCTGCGGGCCCGGGTGGCGGCGCAGCTCACCGCGCTGCTCCGGTCGGCGGCCGGCGTGCCGGGTGGCCGGCCGGCACTCGCCCTGGTCCTGCTGCTTGCCACCGCGCTGGTCGCCCTGCTCGTGACCCGCCGCGGGGCGCGCAGCTCGCGCTCCGGGGGCAGCCGGCGCGACGGGGGTGGTCCGCTGATGGCCGCCTTCCAGCGCTTCGACGCCCGGTTGGGGACCGAGGCCCGTCGGCCGGGGGAGTCGCTGCGCGACCTGCGTGCCCGGCTGGCGAACGGCACGGGCAACGTGCTGCCGGGCATCGGTCCGGCTGTCGACGTGGG
>JAYTHM010000367.1:0-4154 GCA_043732645.1 Frankiales bacterium | reverse complement strand
GCAGCGCGACCGTCTGCTCTCCCAGCAGGGCGCGGTAGGCGTTGGCTTCGAGGTTGTCGTCGGCAGGTAGGTCGGGCCTGGCGTAGGTCGGGCGTGGGCGTACCTGCTCGCTGCGGACCCGGTCGACGGCACGCCGGTGGGTGAGCATCACCAGCAAGGGTCCGAGCGGTGAGCGCACAGCGCCGAAGCGGCATGTCGGCTGGACGAGCAGGTGGGCCGAGAACCCAGGAGGTCCGGTCATGTCGTACCTCCTGAGTCCGCGGCATAGGGGACCGGGTGATTGCGTCCCAACTCGGTGAACCGTTCGTTGAGGGCGTGCGCGATCCGATCGTGGTCGGGGGCAGTAGCGGTCATCGCGCCGTAGCAGACGGCCTCCAGTTCCAGCGCTGCTGTCATCCCTCCCAGGGCGAAGTACCGCACCCACAGGTCGTGCTGGGACAGGCCGGCGTCCTGGCGTGCCAGGTCGAGTGAGTCGTGCGGAGGTGTGCTCATCGCCAGTCCTCCTGCAGGTCGTTGAGTGCAGAGGGTCCTGCAGGGGGTGCGGTGGCTCGGACGACTTCCTGGCAGATCTCGAGCATGGGTCTGCTGGTGCGGCGGCTGATGTCGGTCAGGAAGCGGTGCGCGGCGTCGGGACTGAGTTTCTGGCGGGTCATCAGGATCCCCTGTGCGAGGGCGATGACCTCGCGTGACCGAAGCGCCTCGTGGATTGCAGCGTCGACTGAGTCGGCGGTCGCTGTGGCGTTCGCAGCTACGAGGACGTTCGCGGCCTCCTGGGCGAACTGCACAGCCCACTGCTGCTCGTGAGAGGCCAGTGCGTCTGGGGCACGGCTGTAGACGTTCAGCGCCCCGAGGGGACGCTCAGCCGACATCAGGGGAGTGGACATGATGCTCTCGATGCCTCGGGCACGGGCGCGGGGCACGAACTGCGGCCAGCGCCGTTCGGACTCCAGCGCGGTGGAGTGGAACGGTTCCCCTTGGGTGGCAGCGTCCAGGCACGGACCCTGGCCGGTGTCGTACTGGTCGTGGTCCATCTGCAGCACCACGTCGTTGCTGGCTGCGACCGTGCGCAGCCGCCCGTCGCGGGGCAGCGTGATGCTCACGCCATCCGCGCCGGTCATGACGGACTGGCTCATGACGACGACGAGCTTGAGGGCCGCGTCCAACACCCCGCGCGTCAGGGGGAGCCGCGCTGCCGCTGCCAGGTCAGCCGTCAGCAGCCCTTCCAAGGTGGTAGCGGGTTCGACATTGAGGGCGTCGGTGAGCCCGGTGACCTGGAACAACCTGCGCAGCATGACCGGAGCGGCACGGACGGACAGCCGTGCCCCGGACCGGCGCAGATCGTCACTCGCAGCGACGAGCAGCCCAAGTCCGGAGGCGTCGCAGAACGACACCAGAGCCATGTCGACCACGACCGAGGGCATGCCCATGGCCACGGCCTGGTCCAGGAGCCGATGAAACAGGGGGGCGCTATTCAGGTCGACCTCGCCAGCCACTTCGACGAGGGCCACACCCTGCCGCTCGCGAACGGACCCGGTGAACTCCGGCAGGCGCGTCACGGTGAGCCCGGAGCATGGGGCTCGCGGTGGGGCAGGGCACTAGTGCCAATGGCGCGAGAGAAATCCGCGCCAGCGAACGCAACGCGCAAGATCGTGAGGACAGCCATGCCGCCAGACCTAACTTTGGGCGGGGCGTATCCTCACGAGTCGAAGACTGTGCTGACAGTACGCGCAATTCTTCCCTAGCGAGGGCAGCCCAGTGAACGAGCACCAGCGGTCAGGCAAAGATCAGACCCAACAACCGGACAAACCGAACCAGGACACCCCCGGCCTCAGCTCGGACCACGGAACCGATCTGGCTCGGCACCTGGCGGACATCGCGACGGTCATGCTCCGACCGGGTGGGGCCACCTCCGCAGCGCAACGCGTCCTCTCGCTCGCCGTAGCTAGCCTGGACAGCTGCGATGAAGCTGCCCTGTGCGGCGACAGCGGACTCAACACCCACACCGCACCTTCGCCCCTGATGGCCAAGTTGGACGCCCTACAGACCCAGGCCGGACACGGCCCGTGCCTGGACGCGCTCGGTGGACTGGACACGGTGTACGTGCCGGACCTGCTGGACGACCAAACCTGGCCGCTGTTCTCACCCGAAGCCGCCCGACTCGGCCTACGCAGCGCTCTCGCTTACAGGCTGTCCGTCGAGGGCGAGACCGTTGGTGCTCTCCAGCTGTACGCGCACCTGCCGGGAGCCTTCAACGCCAGCGAACGCGCGCAAGGGCTCATCTTCGCCAGCTATGCCGGGCTCGCCCTGTGGCTGGCCAAAGCGCAGGAAGCCGAGGAAGCACGCATCGGCAACCTCCAAACGGCGCTCGCCTCCCGCGATGTCATCGGCCAGGCACAGGGCATCCTCATGGAACGGGAACGCATCACCGCCGACCAGGCCTTCGGGCTCCTCCGCCGCTCCTCACAGCACCTCAACCGCAAGCTCCGCGCCGTGGCTCAGGACCTCGTGGACACCGGAACGATCCCGCCCGAGGTCACCAGGCCGTGACGCAACGGGCTGGCAGGGGGAGCGACCAGGCAGCCTGTGGGGGCACGACAACCTTCCGAAGGGTGCGCGGATCGCCGACCGTGCGACCGCTTTATTCGGCTGTTGGGTTTCATCGTCATCAGAACTGGCCTGATCGCCATCCGGTTCACCTGCAACGGTTACGCCGCCCGGCGCTGCCTCCACGGTAAGTGGGAGCCATCCTTGTGGGTTCAACGCAGCCGCACGCGGTTCGGGTCCGATGCGAGGTCTGGCGGACCCTGGTGCGGGGAATAACAAGGTCGGTGCGGCATTTCGTCACCTCGTCCGCTGGGGAAGGACCCTGATGAGAACAAGACTAATGGTCGGCACATCGCCATCTAGGCACAGCCAGCGCAAGCCCGGGACAAGGCTGTGAGCACCCGGGTGCTCATCGCCTTGGACGACACGAGTACGTCCCTGTACGTCGCCCATGAGGCGGTACGGCTTCTCGCACCCATGGCGCAGGTCGACTACCTGGTCATCAACGTGTCGGCGTTCCCCATCATGTGGTCTGACACGGCTTCGTTCGGAGCGGTGATGCCCCTCAACACTCTTCCCTCCCTTCCTGCCGTGGAGGAGCGCGAGGCCGAGGCCCGCACCAGGCTGGCCGAACACGCTCGCCATGCCGGTGTCCCAGAACCTGAACTGCTCGAGGTCACGGGTGACCCCGCGACCGAGATCTGTGCCGCCGCTGACCAGCACGCCGTCGACATCATCGTTGTCGGGGCGCACCACGAAAACATCCTGCTCCGGCTGGTCGATCCCTCCGTCGCGGCCGACGTCCTCAAGCGCAGCAAGCGTCCCGTGCTGGTTATCCCCGAGCGCTGACGCCAGAGCTGAGCTCCCATCACCACGGCGAAGAGGACGGCAACGACCACGGTGCCTTCCAGGACCAGGCGCAGGCCGGCGGCTTGGTAGGGCAACGGCCTTCGGACCCGCACTCCGACGCCGTCGAGGAGCACGAGTGGGCGCTGACGGTTTTCGGCTACCAACGTGACAGACGGCAACGACCGCCCCGAGGTCATCAGGCGAGCCCAACCGATGCCCTGATGGTGTCGAGGCGCTCCGGACGGGCGAGCGATGTGGGATGAAGGACCGTTTCCGGGGTAACCACCAAACATGATCGAAACGAAAAAGGACCCCGCTGATGGCTCCGCTCGGCCCCAGTCCTTTGCGCGTTCGCACGAAGAGGGTTTCAAACCGACCCTAGCGAGTGGTCTGTGGATCGCCGTGGTCGGCTTCATCGTCCTCCTGCTCCTGCTTGCGATCTTCCTGCTCCAGAACGGCCAGAAGGTCCAGATCTCTTACCTTGGCGCCAACGGTCACATGCCACTGGCGGTCGCCATGCTGCTTTCGGCGATTGCAGGGGCTCTTCTGGTGGTGGCTGCCGGATTGACGCGGGTGCTTCAACTCCGTCATTCAGCAAGACGCGACCGCAAGGCACGCGACATGTAGTTCCGTCATTGAGTGGCTCATACCCGAGTGGTGTGCCTGTCATGAATCGCGCGCTCGAACTTGTTGCTGCCGGCCATAACCGTCCCCTTGGACGCCGGTCTCAGGGCCGTCGGCGCGCGAGCGCCCATTTCCTC
>JAYTHM010000366.1:0-4154 GCA_043732645.1 Frankiales bacterium | reverse complement strand
TCAAGATGCACGCCAGCAAGGAGCTCATCACCGACGTCCTGAAGGGCTCGATGGACTTCGGTGGCTTCGTGATCAGCGACTGGGAGGGTATTCACGCGATACCAGGTGACTGGCCGACCCAGGTTCGTACCGGGGTCAACGCCGGAATCGACATGATGATGGAGCCCAACGCGTACCTGAGCTTCGAGACGACGCTGACCGCCGAGGTCAACGCGGGAAGGGTCTCAATGAGTCGCATCAACGACGCGGTCAGCCGGATCCTGAGCAAGAAGTTCGAGTTGGGCCTGTTCGAGCACCCGTACACCGACCGCACCAACCTGCCTGCCATCGGCAGCCCCGCACACCGAGCCGTCGCCCGCAAGGCCGTCGCGGAGTCGCAGGTGCTGCTCAAGAACGTCCGGCAGGCGCTGCCGATCAAGCCCGGGGGTCGAATCTACGTCGCCGGCAGCAACGCCGACAGCATCGGCAACCAGGCCGGTGGATGGACGATGACTTGGCAGGGTGGTTCCACCACGAACATCCCAGGCACCACGATCCTGGGCGGTATCCGCAAGGCCGCCGGAGCCGCGAGGGTGACCTACAGCGCCGATGCCACCGCACCCATTCGCAAGGGCGACGTCGGCATCGTCGTCGTCGGGGAGACCCCTTACTCCGAGGGGTTCGGTGACGTCGGCGGCCCTCGATGGGGCTATGACCCCGCCGATGGTGGGTCGCCGCGGCCGGTCAAGGACATGCAGCTCTCAGCAGCGGACAAGGCTGCTGTGGATGCAGTCTGTTCGGTTGCCATCAAGTGCGTAACGGTCGTTGTCTCAGGTCGGCCATTGATCCTTGACGCCAAGCAACTGTCCGAGAGCGACGGGCTCGTCGCGGCCTGGCTGCCCGGCAGCGAGGGCGCCGGGGTGGCCGACACCCTCTTCGGGACAGTTCCCTACAGCGGCAAGCTCCCCGTGACCTGGCCGCGCACGCTCGCACAGGAGCCGATCAACATCGGGGACGCCCACTATGACCCGCTTTACCCCTATGGGTTCGGGCTCACCACGAAGTAACGCTCCAGGGGCCCGTCAGGTTAGGTCGAGCAAGCCGACCTGACCTGGCTGCCCTTGGTTCGGACACTGTCTCGCGGCACTGTCAACGGCACCGAGGAATGCGTCACGCACCGTGCGATCACCAGTAGATTGTAGGTTTGTGGACGGCAGCGGATGGTTGAGCCTGCTCGGGCTCGACGAGGACGAGGTGCCACGGCTGCTGGTATGCGAAGGCACCTGGTGGCGCGCGAAAGCGCTCGAGTCGCGGCTGCCCTACCTGACGGAGGTCCGTGAGACCGGTATGCCCGACCTGTGGTGGGGCCGTCTCGACGGGGTTCCGGTGGCCTACTGCCCGGCCTACGGCGCGGCCCGCGCGGTCGAGCCGGTGCACGTGCTTGCGACGTGCGGTACCCCCCGGGTGGTGCAGATCGGCTCGTGCGGCGGGTTCGGGATCCCCACCGGAGACGTGGTGGTCTCTTCGCGCGCCACGATCGGTGAAGGAGCGTCCCAGTACTACGGCTCCACCGGTACGTCGCTGCCGACAGCCGCCCTGGTCGCACGGGCCGCCGCCTCCTTTGGTCCCGTGCGGGTCCACGTCGGCCCGACCGTCTCCACGGACGCACTGCTCGCGCAGCCCCCGGAGCTACTGACCCGCTGGAGCGATGCGGGGCACCTGGGCGTCGACATGGAGACCAGCGCGGTCTTCTCGGTGGCTCGTTCGCATGGTGTGCAGGCGGTGTCGTTGCTCTTCGTCTGGGACGAGCTGCCCGGGCGGTCGTGGACGGAGGCGTTCAGTGCGGCCGAGGCGGCTGCCCAGCAACGCGCCAACCTGATGACCTTCGAGGTCGCGCTCAGCCTCGTGCGCTAGCCGCGAGGACACGGAACAGGTCACCGAAGACGGCGTCGCGGTCGACGTCGTAGGCCTCCCGGATCTGGTGCCGCCCAGGCGGGTGCTGCCACCGCAGCTCGTCGTCGAGCACGGGTGAGTCGACGAGGTCCGTCGCGAGCCAGGCGGGCTCGACCAGATAGGCGATGTTGAGCAGGTCCCAGATCACCTTGCTGAACCCGGGTCGTCGCGTCCGCGTCATCCAGTGGCTCTCCCACGTCTGCCACAGGTAGTCGCCGACCGGTCCTCGACCGCGGACGTGGTCAGCCAGCTCCGCTCGGGTGGTCCGCAGCTCCTCCCCGACGTAGTAGCCGGGCAGGTAGACCAGCGGCACGCCGCTGTCGAAGAGGACCCGCGAGGCCGGCAGGTCCAACGACAGGTTGTAGGACGCGGTGGGGCGCGGCCAGAACGTCGGGTGAGCGCTGGTCCACACGACGCAGATCTGCTCTGCGATGCTCGGGTCCAGCAGCAGCGCGCTCGCGATGTTCGTCGCGCAGGCGATCCCGACGACGTAGAGCGGACCGGTGCGCGGTTCGTGGGCCAGGGCGATGAGGGCCTCGGTCGCGGCGCTCTGGACCGGCTGTCCAGGTCCCGGCATGAAGCGGTCTGCACCCTGATGGACGGCAGCGGTGCTCCCGGTCAGTTTGACGAGGCGATGCAGCTCACCGGTCGCGCGGACGACACCCTCGGCGGGGGCCACGGCCGGGCGGGCAGCCTGCTCGTGCCGCGGCGCGTCGACTGTCGGGTCGGTGCTCGCGTAGACCTGCTCGTCGCTGACCCACGGCGCGGCGAGCAAGGCCAGGACGTTGAGCCGGTCAGGGCGCAGCAGGGCCCAGGCGATGGCGAACTGGTCGTCGACCTCGTTGAGCGGGTCGGTGTCGATGACGACGTCAAGGACGCGGTCCGTAGGCGGGAGCTCGAGCGGATCCATCAAAGCTCCAGCAGGGTCGTCGCGGCCGGGTCGACCGACAGGTGTACGTGGGACGGGAGCGTCACGCTGGGCGGGGCGTGAAGCTGCAGGCGCGACCCGTCCGTGAGCTCAACCGTGACGGCCACGTGGGTGCCGAGGAAGCGGGCTTCGAGCACGGTCGCCGGCAGGCCCTCCGAGGCCAGGACCACGGCCTCGGGCCGGATCGTGAGCACGGCGTCACCGTCCGGCCGGGACGTCGCCCACTGGCCGAGGGCGGAGTGCACGGTGCCGTCGCGCACGGTGGCCGTCAGCTCGTTGCGGCCGCCGAAGAAGCGGGCCACCCGCATACTGGCTGGCGCCGTGTAGAAGTCCCTCGGCGGCCCACTCTGCTCGACCTTTCCCTCGAGCAGCAAGGCGATGTCGTCCGACATGGCGACCGCCTCCTCTTGGTCGTGCGTGACGAACAAAGTCGTGACCCCCAGCTCCTGTTGGAGGCCACGGACCAGGTCGCGGACCTCGCCGCGCAGACTGGCGTCGAGGGCTGAGAATGGCTCGTCCAACAGCAGTACCGACGGCTCGGTGACGAGCGCGCGGGCCAGCGCTACCCGCTGCTCCTGCCCTCCCGAGACTTCCCCGACCCGCCGTGAGGCCAGGTCCTGCAGGCGGACCAGCTCGAGGGCCCGCTCGACCCGCTCGACCCGCTCCTTTTTGGGCACCTTGCGCATCCGGAGCCCGAAGCCGACGTTGTCGCCGAGTGAGAGGTGCGGGAACAGCAGCGGCTTCTGGAACACCATCGCCACCGGCCGTTGCTCCGCGCGCAGGGACAGCACGCTGCGGCCGTCGAACAGGACGTCTCCGGCGTCCGCGTCGAGCAGCCCGGCCACCACCTTCAGGGTCGTCGTCTTCCCGCAGCCCGACGGGCCCAGCAGGGCGGTCAGCGACCCCGGCCGGACCACGAGGTCCAGGTCCGCCACGACCTGCGTGCCGTCGTAGGACTTCGTCAGGCCACAGAGCTCGACCGTCGTACCGGGGGCAGTCACAGGCGACCGAACCCGACAGCGCCGGTCTGGCTCCCGGTGAGGAAGCGTGAGGTGACCAGCACGAGCAGGAACGGCGGCAGCACGACGAGCAGGGCAAGTGCTGCCGCAACGTTCTGGTCGGAGCTGCCTATGTAGGCGAACAGCAGCAGCGGCAGGGTCTTCACGGTGCCTCCGCCGATGAGAAGGGTCAGGATGTATTCGCTCCAGGAGATGAGGAACGCGAAGAAGGCTGCCACGATCAGCGAGGGTCGCAGCACTGGCAGGGTGACGTGCCAGAAGGTGCGCAGCGGACC
>JAYTHM010000365.1:0-4162 GCA_043732645.1 Frankiales bacterium | reverse complement strand
TCGAACCGGCCTCCGCGGCGTCGGTCGCCGGGCTGCTCCAGGTGCACGCCGCCGGTGGTCTCGAGGCCGGTCAGCGGGTCGTCTGCACCGTCACGGGCAACGGCCTCAAGGACCCCGAGTGGGCCATCGCCGGCGCGCCCAAGCCCCGGACTGTCGCCGCGTCCGCGGCGGCGGCGGCGGCGGCCCTCGGACTGTGAGACCGCCTGTCCTGCAGGCGATCTAAGTGGGCCCTCTATGAGCGCCGCCGTCGGCCTGCTACGCCTCAACCGCGACTTCCGGAGGGTCTTCGCCTCCACGCTGGTCACCTCCGGCGGGGACTGGTTTGCCCTGATCCCCCTGCTGTCGCTGCTGCACGCGGTGACCGGTGGAGGGCTTGCGGGCGGCCTCGTCCTCGGGGCGGACACGGCCGTGTTCGCCCTGCTCTCACCGTACGGCGGGACGCTGGCCGACCGGCTAGACCGGCGTCGGGTGCTCGTGCTCACCGAAGCGGTGTGCGCGGTCCTCGCGCTGCTGCTGCTCGCCGTCGACGGCCGTGGGACGGTGTGGGTTGCTGTGCTGGCCGTCAGCGGGATCGCCGCGGCCAAGGCCATCGCGACGCCCGCCGCGTCAGCGGCGGTACCTAACCTGGTCGCGCCTGAGGACCTGGCCCTGGCGAACGTGATGAACGGCGTGGCCTGGGGCTCCATGCTCGCTGTCGGAGCGGCCCTCGGTGGGCTGGCTGCCGCAGCCTTCGGCACGAGCACCTGCTTCGTGATCGACGCCGTGTCGTTCGTGTTGTCGGCACTGCTGGTGGCCCGCTGCCGGACGCCCTTCCAGCAGCCCCGCGAGGGCGGTACGCACCCCGCCTTCGGTGCGGCTGTCCGGGAGGCGGTGGCGTTCGCCAGGGCTGACCGCTCGGTGCTCGCATTGCTGGCCGCCAAGCCCGGCGTCGCCTTCGCTAACGGGGCCCTCGTGCTGTTCCCGCTGCTGGCCGACGGGGTCTTCCACGAGGGGGCTACGGGGGTGGGGTTGCTCTACGCCGCAAGGGGTCTCGGGGCGTTGCTGGGTCCCCTGCTGCTCGGCCGACGAAGCCGCGACGACTCGGCGCTCTGGTGGCTGCTGGCGGCCGGCATCACCTCATGCGGAACGTTCTACGTCGTGGTCGCGACCGCTTCGTGGTTCTGGCTCGCTGTGGCCCTGGTCGCCGTCGCGCACCTGGGAGGCGGCGCCAACTGGACGGTCTCGACGTACGGCCTGCAGCGGCGGGTGCCGGACGCGGTCTTGGGAAGGATTTCCAGCGCCGACTTCATGCTGGTGACGCTCGTCATCGCTGTCAACCAGGTCGTCGCCGGGCTGCTGTCGGAGGTCGTCGCGACCCGGGTGCTCATCGGCGCGTTCGGAGCCGCGTCGGTCGTCTACGCAGCCGTCTGGCTGACCGTGACCCGTAGCCTGCGCCGGATCCCCGTCCTCGCTGCCTCAGGAGCCTGACGTGCCGTCCTTCCGCGCCGCCCCCGTCCGGGTGCGGGTGCCCGCAACCAGCGCCAACCTCGGTCCGGCCTTCGACAGCGCGGGCCTGGCGCTCGCGCTGTACGACGACGTGGTGGTCCGCGTCGGCGATGCCGGGCTGGTTATCGACGTTGCGGGGGAGGGCGCCGACAACCTGCCGCGCGACAAGCGGCACCTGGTCGCGAAGTCCCTGCGGGCCGCGTTCGCCGCGCTCGGCGGCCAGCCGCGCGGGCTCGAGATCGTCTGCGCCAACAGGATCCCCCAGTCGCGGGGCCTCGGATCGTCCTCGGCCGCGATCGTCGCCGCGATCTGCGCAGCCCGCGCACTGGTGCTCGGCGGTGAGGAGCTGATGGACGACGACGCGGCCCTAGCCCTCGCGACCGAGCTCGAGGGGCACCCGGACAACGTGGCTGCCTGCCTGCGCGGGGGCCTGACGTTCGCCTGGACCGGTCCGTCCGGAGTGCGGGTCCATCGGGTCGACGTCCACCCGGACGTCGTACCGGTGGCGTTCGTGCCGTCCTCCAAGGCTTCGACGAAGAAGGTCCGCGGGCTGCTGCCCGCCGAGGTCCCGCACGCCGATGCGGCAGCCAACTCTGCCCGTACCGCGCTGCTAGGGCTGGCGCTGACCCAGTCGCCGGCGCTGCTGTTCGACGCGACCGAGGACTTTCTGCACCAGCGCTACCGGGCCAGCGCCATGCCACGGTCTGAGGCGCTCGTCGCGGGGCTGCGAGCGGAGGGCGTTGCCGCCTTCGTGTCGGGTGCCGGGCCGACGGTGCTGGCGCTGGTCACCCGCGACGCCGTGGACGCTCTGGCCGCTCGGCACCCTCGAGGCTGGGACGTGCAGACCCTCGCTGTCGAGCCAGCCGGCGCGGTCGTGGTCCCGCTCTGACCCATGGGGGCGGCGACCGGTGTCCCGGCGCAACACGCGGGGAGCCCTCTATGTTGCGCCGTCCGTGCTGCGACAGCTACGCTTGCGAAGCTCCTGTCGCCCCTGTGGGTTAGGGCGCTTGCTGCCGAGCAGCCCCGGACGCCCTCCGACCAGTCTCGTGGGACCCCGACGAATTGCTCCGGCCCCCACCCACCCTGCCGGCGCGTTCCGGCTCGAGGTAGCGGCAGGGTCGTCCGCGGTCGAGCACCGACCCTGCGGGCGCCGCTCGCGTCGAGCGCGCAGGTGACCCCCTTCCCCCTCGGCCCTCCACAGGACCGAGGTTCACCGGCCCCCGGCCGGGCACCCCGTCCGTCTAACCGCTCTCGCCGGAGACGGCCCACCTTGAGGAATCTCCTTGACCGACACCACCCACCTGCTGCCCGCGATCTCCTCCGAGGGCGCCCCGCCCTCGGACGCGCAAGAGCAGTCAGCTACGGCCGCACCCAAGGTGCGCCGTCGGGCGACCTCGGGCGGCGGGCTCAGCTCGCTCGTCCTGCCAGAGCTGCAGGCCCTTGCCGGCGACCTCGGCATCACCGGTACCGCGAAGCTGCGCAAGAGCCAGTTGATCGAGGCCATCGAGGAACGTCAGGGTGCCAGCGCTCCGGCCCTCGAGGCGGGCGCGGCCGACACCGCTCCCGAGGCGGCCAAGGCCGAGCGCACCTCACGCAGCCGCACCCCCCGGGGGCGCGCGACACCCGACCGGACCGACGACAGCGCGGCGGTCCCCACCATCAGCGTCGACGGTGACAGCACCGTCACCAGCTCAAGCACCAGTCCCAGTAGTAGTAGTAGCAGCAGCACCGCCAGCCGGTCCGACGCCGACGCCGGTGGCGAGGACGTGGGTGAGGTCGGCGAGTCCAAGGGTGGCGGAGAACCGTCGTACCGGGGTGGGCAGGACGGCTCGGAGGACCAGGACGGCGACGGCCGACCCCAGCGTGTCGACCGTGGCCGGGAGCGCTTCCTCGAGCGCGAGGCCCGCCGGCAGGAGCGCGCTGCGGCCATCGCCCGCGGTGAGGACCCCGACGCAGCCGTCGAGCGCGGCGCGCGCGAGCGGCAGGCCGTCCGCCAGGCGGACACCGGGGCGGTGGAGCGTCAGGACCGCCAGAACCAGGACCGCCAGAACCAGGACCGCCAGACCCAGGACCGCCAGACCCAGGACCAGCAGGACCGCCAGGACCGCCAGGACCGGTACGACCGCCAGGACCGGGACCGTCAGCCACAGGACCGGCCCGGAACCCAGGGTCAGCCCGGCCAGGACGAGGACGAGTTCGGTAACCGACGCGGCCGGTTCCGCGAGCGTGGGCGCGGCCGCAACCGCAACGCCCGGACCGACCGGTTCGGCAACGAGGCGGAGCCGGTGATTAGCGACGACGACGTGCTGATCCCGATCGGAGGCATCCTCGACATCCTCGACACGTACGGCTTTGTCCGGACCTCGGGCTACCTCACCGGGCCGAACGACGTCTACGTGACGATGCAGCAGATCCGCAAGTACGGCCTGCGGCGAGGTGACGCGGTCACCGGCGCCGTCCGGCAGCTGCGCGAGGGCGAGCGGCGCGACAAGTTCAACGCGCTCGTGCGCCTGGACAGTGTCAACGGCATCGAGGACCTCGAGGAGGCCAGCAAGCGCCCGGAGTTCATCAAGCTCACGCCGCTGTACCCGCAGGACCGGCTCCGGCTGGAGACCTCCCACGAGGTCCTTACGACCCGCGTGATCGACCTGGTCATGCCCGTCGGCAAGGGCCAGCG
>JAYTHM010000364.1:0-4222 GCA_043732645.1 Frankiales bacterium | reverse complement strand
CCGTCAACGGGCAGCCGCACGGTCCACGACGGCTCTCAGGTCGAGACCGCGGGGAAGGGTACCAAAGGCTGACCCCCAGTCACCTCCGAGCCTGGAGGCCAGGAAGGCGTCCGCGACCGGCGCAGGGGCATGACGCAGGAGCAAACTTGCCTGGAGCACGAGGGCAAGTCGCTCCACGAGGCGCCGGGCGGTCACCTCGTCGGCCTCCCCCAGGTCCTTCTGCAGGTCAGCTACGGCACCGGTGATCCGGGCGTCGTCGGCCAGCGCCACCTCGGCGAAGAACGCCTCGACGCACTCAGGCTCGCGCGCCATCGCGCGCAGGACATCGAGGGCGTTGACGTTGCCGCTGCCCTCCCAGACCGAGTTGAGCGGGGCCTCGCGGTAGAGCCGCGGCATGCCCGACTCCTCCACGTAGCCATTGCCGCCCAGGCACTCCAGCGCCTCGGCCGCGACGTTGGGGGTGCGCTTGGTGACCCAGTACTTCCCGACGGCGACGGCGAGCCGCTTGAAGGCCTGCTCCTGGTGGTCACCCCGGTGCGCCCGGTCGACGGCACCGGCAAGGCGCATCATGAGCGTTGTTGCGGCCTCGGACTCGAGCGCGAGGTCGGCAAGGACGTTCTGCATCAGCGGCTTGTCAAGCAGCCGACCGCCGAAGGCGCTGCGGTGGGTCGCGTGATGGATCGCCTGCACGGTGGCCTGCCGCATCAGCGCAGCCGAGCCGATCACGCAGTCGAGGCGGGTCATCGACACCATCTCGATGATCGTTCTGACACCCCGGCCCTCCTCACCGACGAGCCACGCGATGGTCCCGTCGAACTCGGGCTCGGAAGAGGCGTTGGAGCGGTTGCCGAGCTTGTCCTTCAGCCGCTGGATCTTAAAGGGGTTGCGGGCGCCGTCGGCCAGAACTCGCGGGACCAGGAAGCACGACAGCCCTGCGGGGGCTTGCGCGAGGACGAGGAACAGGTCGCACATCGGGGCGCTGGTAAACCACTTGTGGCCACGCAGGACGAAGCTGCCGTCTCCGGCAGAGGTGGCGGTCGTGGTGTTGGCACGGACGTCCGACCCGCCCTGCTTCTCGGTCATCCCCATCCCGGCCAGCAGCCCGGTCTTGGAGGCCGGTACGCGCAGGCCAGGGTCGTAGGAGCGGCTCGTCAACAAAGGCTCGTAGATCGCCGCGAGGTCGGGCTGCGTGCGCAGAGCGGGTACGACGGCGCAAGTCATCGAGATCGGGCAGCCGTGACCACCCTCGGCCTGGCCCCAGGTGTAGAAGCCCGCAGCCCGCGCCACGTGCGCTCCCGCCGCCGACGAGGCCCACGGCGCGCCGGCGAGCCCCTCACCGACGGCGACCTCCATCAGGCGGTGCCAGGAGGGGTGGAAGTCGACCTCGTCGACCCGGTTGCCGTAGCGGTCATGGGTCTTCAGCACAGGTTCGTTCTCGTTGGCCTCAACACCCCACTGCTGGGCCTGCGCCGACCCGGCCCGCTCCCCTAGTCGCTTCAGGTCCGCGAGGTGCCAGCCGGCCCCCTCCCGCTGAAGTCCCTCGAGGAGCGCAGCATCCCGCGACACGTCGTACCCGGACAGGGGTGGGGGTTGGTTGGTGACGTCGTGCGTCGTGAGGGGCGCCATGCCCCTAGTGTCCCCTCCCTACCGCCGAGCGCGAAACAGACCCTGTGGCTGCCCTGCAGTTCAAGGACGTGAGGCTGCTCGTGATCTGCGTGGTGCTGTCAGCCGTCGCCGGCGGCCCGGATGCGCACCCGGTCGCCACCATCATCCCCTTTGTCGCGGCGGGCCTGGCGCTGGCGACGCTGGCATCTCTGGTCGAACGCTGCGTGCGATCGTCGGCTCGGACCTGTCGGACGTCCTGCTGGTGCTCGGCCTGGCCTTGCCGTCGGGCTACTGGCACTCTCCGCTGCTCATCGCGACGGCCTTCCTCTGGGGCTAGCAAGGCTTTCCAGCAGCAGAAGCTCGGCGAGGCAGGCGCTCTCCCACATCCCCAGGTGCAGGCTCTCGTCGATCCCGTGCCAGCTCGAGGCCGGGTCGCCGACGCCCGTGACGAGCACAGTCGCGCCGGGGTTGGCCCGGGCGAACTGCGCGATGAACGGGATCGACCCGCCCTGACCCATCTCGACCGCCTCGTTGCCGTAGGCCTCGGCGAAGGCGACCCGAGCGAGGTCGTAGACGTCGCCCGTCGTCGACAGTGCGAACGGCTCCCCCGCGCTGCCGGCGACCACGGTCAGGGCCGCCCCCCACGGCACGTGCTGCTCGAGGTGTGCGGTGAGCGCCTTCAGCGCCGAACCGGCCTCGTCGCCGGGGGCGAGCCGGAGGCTGACCTTGGCGCGAGCCCGAGGCAGCAGCACGTTGGAAGCGCTGGCGGTGGACGGCGCGTCGATCCCCAGCACCGAGATCGCCGGCTTGTTCCACAGCCGGTCGGGGACGGTCCCACAGCCGAGCAGCTGCATCCCGGGGACCAACCCGGCGGCGGTCCGGAACTGCTCCTCCGGTACGTCGGGAGCGGCCGACGTGCCAACGTGAAGGCCCTCCACGGCCACGATCCCGTCGTCGGTGTGCAGGGTCGCCAGCACACGGCACAGGGCGGTCAGGGCGTCGCCAGCCGGTCCGCCGTACACGCCGGAGTGCAGCGGACTTTGGTGGGTCTGTACCTCGACGTAGACGTCGACGAGTCCCCGTAGGCTGGTGGTGAAGGCGGGTACGTCGACGCCGGCGTTGGCGGAGTCGGCGATCACGATGACGTCGGAGCGAAGGACGTCCCGGTGCTCCGCGAGCAGTCGCACGAGGGTCGGCGAGCCGATCTCCTCCTCGCCCTCGACGAACAGGACCACCCCGACCGGGGGCGTGCCACCGAAGGCCCGCAGGACCGCGAGGTGCATCGCGACACCGGCCTTGTCATCCGCAGCTCCCCGGCCGTACAGGCGGCCGTCCCGCTCGGTCGGCTCGAACGGCGGCGAGGTCCAGTGCTCGAGTGGCCCGGCGGGCTGCACGTCGGCGTGGGCGTAGAGCAGGACCGTCGGCGCACCCTGCGGCGCGGGCCAGGTGGCGATCACGGCCGGGTGGCCGCCGGCGGACACGACCTCGACGGCCGCCGCTCCAGCGTCCTGTGCGAGCTCGGCGACCCGGTCGATCACGGCCTGCACGTCGGCGGCGTGCGCCGCGTCCGAGGAGACCGAGGGGATCCGAGCGAGGGCCTCGAGGTCGAGCCGGGTGGCGGGCAGGACGGCGGCTAGGGCGGTTCGCAAGGTGTCACTCATCGGAGCAGCCTAAGGTCGTGCAGGTGAGGATCTCCGCGCGCGAGCTGACCTTCGAGGTCGACGTGACCGGACCCGAGGGAGCGCCGGTCGTGCTGCTCCTGCACGGGTTCCCGCAGAGTCGGCACAGCTGGCGGCTGGTCACGCCGTACCTGTCGGGCTTCCGGATCGTTGCACCCGACCAGCGGGGCTACTCCCCGGACGCCCGTCCCACGGACGTCCAGGCATACCGGATCCCACAGCTGACGGCCGACGTCCTCGCGATCCTCGACGCGCTGGGCGTGCCCGCTGCCCACGTGGTGGGTCACGACTGGGGGGCGGCCGTCGCCTGGCAGCTCGGCGCCCGGCACGCCGCGCGCGTGCTCACGCTGACGGCCGTCTCCGTGCCCCACCCCCGGGCGTTCCTCGCGGCCCTCGCGGCCGACCCCGAGCAGCGCACCAAGTCGCTCTACATGCGCGACTTCGCCCAACCCGGGTACGACGCGACGCTGCTCGCCGACGACGCGGCAGGGCTGCGTGCGCTGTTCGGTGGGCTGCCGGAGGTGGACGTGCAGCATGTGGTCGGGGCGGCCCGCGAGCCAGGGGCGCTGGCTGCCTGGTTGCGGTGGTACGCCGCCCAGCGACGCGAGGACATCGCCGACACCCCCGCGGTGACGGTCCCGACCTTGCACGTCTGGTCCGACCAGGACCTGGCTCTGGGCCGCGCAGCCGCGCAGGGCACCGGCGACTGGGTAACCGGGGCCTACCACTTCGAGGTGTTCAGGGGCGTCTCGCACTGGGTGCCCGAGCAGGCCGCCGACCGGCTGGGACCGCTGCTCGTCGAGCACCTGGGCTCACCGTGAGTGTGCCGATGTGGCAAGGCCAGCGGTCGGCTGGGCCGAGGTGATGGCCGTAGCTCGCCCAGGGCTGGCCCTCCTTTCACGGCCAAGAAGGGCCTGCCAGGAAGGGAACTGGGGCTT
>JAYTHM010000363.1:0-4229 GCA_043732645.1 Frankiales bacterium | reverse complement strand
CAGACGGCTCACGGGTGGCGGCGCTGGGCCTCACCTCGTCAGCAGACCCCAGCCTGCTGAGGTGATGTACGGGGCCCGGTGGATCGCTACCTCGGCCGCACCCTTCGTGTAGCCAGCGGCTTCCAGCGCCTGGACCAGGACGGCTCGGAGGCCAGCCTGATGAAGCATCCCGAGCTCCGTGCGGGGCATCCGGTTGGTGGCATCATCCGAGTACGGCCTTTCGCACGGACCCTGCCGGTCCGGAAATTGCCTTGCCGGGAGGACCCCCTGGCTGCTGACACTCGTCAGGCCGGACCGGGTTGGACCACGCTTACCGTGAGCAGATGGATCGGCTTGCGGCACGCCAGCGAGGTGTAGCCGAAGTAGATCGGGGTGGTCTGGCTGGGTGGGTAGATCTGCACGTACGTCGAGGGCGCCAGGTCGCACGCCGAAGGTGCGTAGAACGAAGCGTTCGAGATCTTCAGCAACACATGCGACACCTGCCCCGGTGCCAACGTCACCAGCGTCTTAGCCGGTGACGTGATGTGGCCGGCAGCCACACCCAGCTGCGCAACCGGGGTACCACCAGCAAGCGCCACCCCCGGGTAGCCATACAACGAGCACGGGATCCCGCTGATGTTCCTGAAATCGATGACTAAGTAAATGCTGCCAGCCGCGCCCTGCGAACCACCGTTCGTGGTCCCCAACGCCCGAGTCGGACACGGCGCGACCCCACCCCCCGGTGTAGCAGAAACCACAGGCAAGGCCACCCGGCTGGCAGTAGCAACAGGCGCCGGAGCGGCAGCCGCTGTCGCGGTGACCGACGGGGAGACGGTGACAGTCGGGCTCGCGGAGCTCACTGCCGGCAAGGCCGTATGCGAGCCAGAGGAGCACCCCGCCAGGAGCACGACGCAGCAGGCCACACCAAGCACGGGGAGCGTCGGCGTCCGGCTCCCGGCGGCTCGTACTCGTTCACCGCAGTGAGTTCTCACCACAATCCGCATAACCAAAGGACCTCCCGCCAGGAACCCCAGGGGTATTCGTGGGCCCTTCCGGGCCCTCTCGAGCGTGTCGGGCGGTCAATCCGTGACCACAACGTTGTCCCCGACTTCCCCGCCAGGATCCCAAAAGTTGGTCTCATGCCGATGTCCCTTCCAGCTGCGTGCCTTCACACGACGTCAACCGAAGCACGAGACCCCAGAACGACACAAGCAAGAAACCCCCCAGCTGTAGGGCCACTGCAACCCCCCTGATCGAACAGCGGTGCCGTTGCACGTGCTCACGCCCTTCCCCCGGACTGCAGTAGAGATCGTCGTCGAGGTCTTGTCCGACCTCGGTGCCTTCTTGATGCTGTGCCCCGTGGCGTCACCCAATCAGCAGTCCCCGGCCCGCCGAGGTCAGGTAAGGGGCCCGGTGTATCGCTACCTCCGCGGACCCTGTCGAGTAGCCGCCACCCACCAGGGTCTGGACCAGGACGGCACGCCGGATCGGCTGAGCATCACCAAGAGCCGCCACCAGGACGGCGTCAACGGAGGTGCGGAGCAGGTGGACCCTGCCCTGGTTCCCTCCCAGTTCGTCAGCCACTTGGCTTGGGTCCTCCGTTGGCGTGCTGTACACACCCCACCCCCCGAGGCGGGAGGGCACTAGGGCAGGAAGGCCCGGCCTGACGGGACCAAAGGCGTTGCCCCGACAGGGGCCTCGTGACGGCGGCTGACCTGCTGTGACGACTTCCTGCAGCGGCCCGCCGTCGTTCATGATCATGACTGCCTGGCTTTTCGAGCTGAGAGCGGCCAGAGATCTCTCACGACACGCACGTCATCAAGTCGTCATACACCACGCCCACAGCCTCAACTGCCCAGATCCCGGCCGTGCGACGCGACGCCACGCGTAGGGGGTTGAACCCGACGGGACCACAGCTGCGCCGGATGCCGCGGCCGGTCCGGTGACACCGTGGGCACCGGGTGCCCCGCGTGTTCCGCTGGGGCACATCGGTCCAGGCCGACCTGCGGGTCCCGGCTTGCCCTTACCCACCACGGCAGCGAAGACCCCACCGCCGACACCTCGCCCTGACTGCACTTCAGGACAAGGAGTCACGCGGCACTTCGGTACCAAGGTCCTGCGTCATCCACCGACGAAGCGCAGCGGCGTCGTCATTGTGGGGTGTCCCGGAGGGCGCGGGCGCTGCGCTGGTAGTACAGCCCCCCCCCGGCAGGGGCCAGCAGGCCTAGCGTGAACCAACCGATGCGGTCAGTGGTGGGCACGAGCAGGTGAACATGCAACACGCAGTGCTGACCGAAGAGGTTTCTGCAACGGCCGGGACGCTGGCGTGTGCCTGCGTCTTGTCCAGCACCAGCATGACGATGAGTGCGAACGCACCGCACAGCACTGCCGAGATGATCTTTCGTGTGGTGGTGGACATGTGATGCCTCCTGTCTTAGACCTCAGGGAGGAGGTCGATGGAGCAGTCCGAGGTGCACTCGACTGCCATCTTGTCAGGCCGGACGCGATCACCGACCTTGACGTCGCTCATGGTGTGACCTCCTCGCCGAGTGTCCACAGGACAGTGAGGGGACCGTAGTACTTCTGGATTGCGAAGATTGACTGGGGCGCGTCATTGTCCTCGGTGGCCAAAGACCAGCCACCGACGTGCCGCTGCACCGACGGCTCCCGTGTAGTGGCATGACGGCAGCGTGTGCCAGACGCTGACTGTCGCGCCAGGCCATCGAGCAAAGAACCGAGTCGGGGTGCTTCGTCAGGAAGAGTGCCGCCAGGACCAGCGACGGCCAGGAGCAGCTAGCCGCCCAGACCGGGGCCAGGTCTGTTCCGCCAGGACGACGTACAGCCCGTCGCCCCACGCGGCGTTCGTCAGCTCTGGTGGCTTCTCGGTGACCGTGGCACCAGGGGGGATGACCGACGACAGCGGAAGCAGATTGAAGTTGCCGATGCCGGCCTTGAACAAGGCGGCGTCGAAGGACGGGAGCGCCGTGTCACCCACCCCACCGCCGCTCGAGATGCGGATCCCCGAAATGGCCACCCACGGCCCGACCCGGTCGAGCCGGCACGAGACCGCCCACAGACGCACCCGGTTCCTAGCCGCGTGCCTGACCGCCGACATGCCCAAGACGACCCGCCCGGCGGCCACGATCATGAAGTGGTGACCCCGAGATTGAAGGCTTCCTGCAGCTCGGGATCACCAACGCCAGGACCGAGGGCCGCAACCGCGTCATCAAGCAGATCAAACGCGTCGCCTGCGGCTTCCGGAACCAAGCGAACTACGAAAGACCCATCCTGTTCCACATCGCAGCCCTCCGGGCCGCGTGATCACCAGCAGTCGAGGACCCTGCTCAAAGACGAAGAGCCGGTATGGCCGACACGATCAGGTCTTGACCGTCCGGGTACGGGCGGCTCTGGTAGCGGTCCAGCACACTGTTAGCCCGCCGGGAGCAGAGACCACCGACGATGACCGGGACCCTGCGCCAGGGACGCACCGGCAAAGCATCCACGTCATGCGGGAGGGGATCCTCGGCAACAACCCAAAGGCGAAAGCGCGAGGACAGCACTCGGGGACCGTAGTGGCTTCCTCAGTACCGTCCGCGTGCAGGCCGGTCTCACGGCGGACCGGCCTGGCGGCGCCCATGCGTAGCGACGGGACCGACGGTAGGGCAACCCGTTAGGGCTAGGCACGACCGATCGCCGGCAACGGCGCCATCACGATGAGGGGGTGTGATGACGGTCGGAGCCACCGCATGACGCGAAGCTCATCGGCTCGCGCGAGGGAGATGCATCCTGCCGTCGCGCCGCGGCCATTGATGTGGAGGTAGATCGAGTAGCCGAGCTTGACGTTGACGGGCTTGGAGGTCACGAACTCACGGTGCGCTGACGACCAGGTAATGCTGGACGCGGCGGGTCGGTTGAAATCGATGATCACTCCGTACCGGTACTGGACGGGGTAGCTGCCGAACCGTTCGGACGTTGCTGACCCCGTCCGCCAGGTGCGCTGAGCCGAGGCGCTGGTCTGCACGACGTTGTAGGTGCGCGGGTCTCGCGGGTCGCCAGCCATGTAGTCGTCCTGATCCACATGCAAGTACTGGAGCTTGACGCCTGGGTTGTTTGCGAGACCGAACGCGGTCGTCAGCCCGTACGTCCCGATAGGCGACGTCCCGGAGTTCTCGACCCGTGCCGGCCCGTTGACCCACCCCGCGTAGCCGCTGCGGGCAGCCATCGGGGAGAACGCCAGGCGCCACACCCCA
>JAYTHM010000362.1:0-4244 GCA_043732645.1 Frankiales bacterium | reverse complement strand
GGTGGATCGAGCTCGAGGTCGGGCCTGGGGTCTTCGTGCCCCGGCCCGAGACGGAGAGCGTCGTGCAGTGGGCCATCGACGCACTCGTCGGGGTCCCGGCACCGTTGCTGGTGGACATGTGCACGGGCTCGGGCACAATCGCGTTCGCCCTCGCCAGCGAGGTCCCCGGCGCGACCGTGCATGCCGTCGAGCGCGACCCGGCCGCCCTCGCTTGGGCCCGCCGCAACGCCGCCCACCGGCTCCGGGTCGGTGACCCTGAGGTGCACCTGCATCTGGGGTCGGCGCTGGACGCGCTGCCCGAGCTCGACGCGGCCGTGGACCTGGTGGCGAGCAACCCGCCGTACCTCGCGATGCACGAGCGGGCGAGCCTGGACCCCGAGGTCATGGACCATGACCCGGAGACCGCGCTGTTCGCGGGCGAGGATGGACTCGACGTAATCCGGGACGTCGAACGGGCCGCCCACCGGCTGCTCAAGCCCGGCGGCCTGGTCGTCGTGGAGCACTCCGACCGGCAGGGGACCAGCGCGCCGGAGCTCTTCGTGCGGGCTGGCGGCTGGACCGAGATCGCCGACCACCGGGACCTCACCGGACGCGACCGCTACGTGACCGCCAGACTGCTGCCATGACCCGCCCCGGAGGCCGTGCCCGATGAGCACCACCTATGACTGCCGTGACCCCCTGGGCAACGTGGCAGCGGTCGACGCCGCCGTCGCCGCGCTGCGTCGCGGACAGCTCGTCGTGCTGCCGACCGACACGGTCTACGGCCTGGCGGCGGATGCGTTCAACCCGACAGCCGTCGGGTCGCTGCTGGAGGCCAAGGGGCGTGGCCGGGACATGCCCACGCCGGTGATGGTCCCGGCCGTGCGGACCCTGGACGGGCTCCTGGACTACGTCCCGTCGATCGCCCGCGAGCTCGCCGAGGCGTTCTGGCCCGGCGGCCTGACCCTCGTCCTGCACCACGCCGCCACCCTCGCCTGGAACCTCGGCGACACCAAGGGGACCGTCGCGCTCCGGATGCCCCTAGACCCGGTCGCGCTCGCGGTGCTGGAGCAGACCGGCCCGCTGGCCGTCTCGAGCGCCAACCGCACTGGCCTGCCCGCCCCGACGGACGCCGCCGAAGCGGCCCGCCAGCTCGGTACGGCGGTCGAGGTCTACCTCGACGGCGGCGTCACGGGTGACCCCGTTGCGTCGACCATCCTGGACCTGACGGGTGACGTGCCCGTCGTCCTGCGCGCGGGGGCCGTGTCCCTCGAGCAGCTCCGGATGGTGCTGCCCGACCTCGGTGACGCGCCCGGCCTCGTAGCACCTGCGTGACCGCCTTTCGGGTCCTGCACCTGTGCACCGGCAACATCTGCCGTTCCCCGATGGGGGAGCTGTTGATGCGGGCGGGGCTGGAGGAGCGGCTCGGGGCGGGTGCAGCGGACTTCGTCGTCGAGTCCGCTGGCACGTGGGGGCACACGGGCAGCCCGATGGAGCCGTTCGCGCTGTCCACCCTCGGCGGCCTCGGGATCGACGGCGGGAGCTTCGCGGCCCGCGAGCTCGTAGCGGAGCACGTCGCCGCGGCCGACCTGGTCCTGGGGGCCACCCGCGAGCACCGCGCCGCTGCCGTGGTCCTGCAACCGCGTGCGGCCAAGCGGACCTTCACGCTGCGCGAGTTCGACCGGCTGCTTTCGGTCGTCGACCCGGTGACCCTTCCCTCGGAACCGGTCGCCCGGGCGCAGGCACTGGTCGCCGAGGCCGCCTCCCAGCGTGGGCTGATCCGTCCCGACACGCCGCGCGACGACGACATCACCGACCCCTACCAAGGTCCTGAGTCGGGCTTTCGAACCTGCGCGGCCCTGATCCAGGCGACCCTGCAACGCCCGCTGGACCTGCTCGCCGGTCTGCCTTTGACGGACCGGCCCCTGTAGGCTGAGGTTGTTGACGTAATCCCCTGCTCGAGGAGCAAGCCATGACGTTCTGGGGTCCTGATTTCGACGCCCTCCAGCACACCGACCCGGAGATCGCCGGCGTCGTCCTGGACGAGCTCGCCCGCTTGCGCAGCGGCCTGCAGCTGATCGCCAGCGAGAACTTCACCAGCCCAGCCGTCCTGGCCGCACTGGGGAGCACGCTGAGCAACAAGTACGCCGAGGGCTACCCGGGTAAGCGGTACTACGGGGGCTGTGAGGTGGTAGACGTCGCCGAGCAGATCGGCATCGACCGTGCAAAGGAGCTGTTCGGCGCCGACCACGCCAACCTGCAGCCGCACTCCGGCGCGAGCGCCAACATCGCGGTGTACGGCGCGTTCCTGAACCCCGGCTACACGCTGCTGGCCATGTCGCTTCCGCACGGTGGGCACCTTACGCACGGCACGAAGGTGTCGTTCAGCGGCAAGTGGTTCAACGCCGTGCACTACGGCGTTGCGAAGGACACTGAGGACATCGACTACGACCAGATGCGGTCGCTGGCGCGCGAGCACAAGCCGAAGATGATCATTGCCGGCGGCTCGGCAATCCCGCGGCTGATCGATTTTGCCGCCTTCCGCGAGGTAGCCGACGAGGTCGGCGCGATCTTGTTCGTCGACGCAGCGCACTTCATCGGCCTCGTGGCCGGCAAGGCGATCCCGAGCCCGGTGCCCTACGCCGACGTCGTCACCTTCACCACGCACAAGGTTCTACGTGGCCCCCGCGGCGGGATGCTCGTGTGCAAGGCGGAGCATGCCGCGAAGCTCGACAAGGCGGTGTTTCCGATGATGCAGGGCGGGCCCCTCATGCACGCCGTGGCGGCCAAGGCTGTCGCGCTGAAGGAGGCCGCGACACCGGCGTACCAGGCCTATACAAGGCAGGTCGTTGCCAACAGCATCGCGCTCACCGACGCGCTGGCGGCTGAGGGCATGCGGCCGGTCACCGGTGGGACGGACACGCACCTGAGCCTGCTGGACCTGCAGGGCATCGATGTCACGGGCCAGCAGGCCGAGGCGCGCTGCGCTGCCGCCGGCATCGTGCTCAACAAGAACGCGATCCCCTACGACCCGCAGCCGCCGTCAGTCGCCTCGGGCATCCGCGTCGGCACGCCCAGCGTCACTACGCAGGGCATGGTGGAGGGCGATATGAAGGAGATCGCGGCTCTCATCGGCCGGGCGGTCAAGGACGAGGACGGCAGCGCCGCCGAACAGATCCGGCAGGGCGTCGCGGCACTCGTCGCGGCGCATCCGGCGTACCCGCGCGCCAGCGCCGGCACGGGCGCCTGAGCCGCTAACGTCTCGCTGTGCGCGAGTACCTGCTCGTTCTGTGTGTGGCCGCCGGGGTGACCTGGTTGCTCACGCCTCTGGCACGCCGGTTCGCGATCTTGATCGGGGCTGTGGCCGAGCCGCGCGACCGCGACGTGCACACGATCCCGACCCCCCGCCTCGGTGGTCTGGCCATGTACGCCGGGATGTGCGCGGCCTTCCTGGTCGCCCACTCGTTGCCGGCCCTTTCGTCGATCTTCAAGTACTCCGACGTGCAGGCCGTGGTGATCGCCGGCGGTGTCATCACGCTGCTGGGCTTCGCGGACGACCGCTTCCAGCTCGACGCGATCACCAAGCTCGCCGGCCAGACCGTGGCCGCCGGCATCATGGTCCTGCTGGGCCTGCAGCTGCTCACGATCACCCTGCCCGGCTCGGGTGCCGTCCTGCTCGGTCCGGAGGGTGTCCCGCTCACGGTCATCCTGGTGTTGCTGACGGTCAACGCGGTCAACTTCATCGACGGCCTCGACGGGCTGCTTGCGGGGGTCGGCGCGATCGCCGCGCTCGCGCTGTTCGTCTTCTCCTACAGCCTGTCCAGTGGCAGGGTCACCTCGGGCATCGCGCAGGAGCGGATCAGCGCGCCGACCCTGATCGCGGTGGTGCTCGCCGGTGTCTGCCTTGGATTCCTACCGCACAACTTCAACCCCGCGCGGATCTTCATGGGCGACTCCGGGTCGATGCTCGTCGGCCTCATGCTCAGCGCTTCCGTGACGTCCCTGACAGGCCAGTTCAACTACTCGAACCTGCCGGCCAAGGCGGCGTTCCCGGTGCTGCTCCCGCTGCTGCTGCCCCTGGCGGTCCTCGCGGTGCCCTTCATCGACCTGCTTCTTGCTGTTGTACGAAGGACCAGGGCCGGTCGCAGCCCCTTCTCGCCGGACAAGATGCACCTGCACCACCGGCTCCTCGAGATCGGCCACAGCCACACCCGGGCCGTCCTGATCATGTACTTCTGGACCGCGCTGCTCGCCTTCAGTGGCGT
>JAYTHM010000361.1:0-4247 GCA_043732645.1 Frankiales bacterium | reverse complement strand
GGGCACGTCTTGCCGTCGGAGCGCTGCAGGGGAACGCTTAAGAACCGGCCGACGACCCTGCGGGTCAGGTCCTTGATGCCCGACACCGTGAGGTCGGGTCGGGTCGGGTTGGGTCGGGTTGGGTGAGGTACGGCGGGCGGTTGAACGTACGTCCCCAGCGGGTTGGACCTCCAGGCCAAGGGCCAGGAACCGGACCAGACCTCGTGGCACCCCGACAGAGATTGCCGGGTCGGATGCAGCCCTTGCAAAACGAACCGCGCGAACGCCGTCAGGGCACCTGTGAAGATCACCAAGGCACCGCTGGCCTAGATAATGCGGACGAGGACGTCGAGCATTTCGTGGTGGGTCCGTGGCCGGCATCGGTCATCTCATCTTGGCACTCAAGGCCACCGGACCGGATGACGCAGACTCACTTCAGAAGCAATGGGGACCTGACATCGCGGGTCAGGCGGCGTGTCGGAGCCACCTCTCACCAAGACCGGCGCCGCCCGGAGCCGTGGTGCCAGGCACACTTGGTCCTGAGTCCTCTGGTTCTCGGAGGATCGAACTGTTGTCGAGGAGAACCATGTCCGAGCAGGACGTCCTGTCCGACGGGAGCGATTCCGCCCGGGTGGTGATGGAGCCCACCTGGTGGGGCGCGCACCTGCGCGAGATCCGCTGGCAGGCCGAGTTCGCCCGGCTGCTCTCCGACCCGGTCTGGCGCGGTGTAGACCTGCCCCGCGGCGACGGCGAGCCGGTGCTGCTGATCCCGGGCTTCCTGGCAGGCGACCAGTCCCTGTCGGTGATGGCCAGCTGGCTGCGCAAGCTGGGCTACCGGCCGCGCCGCGCCGGGATGTCGTTCAACGTCGCCTGCTCCGACACCGCCGTCGACCGGCTGGAGAAGGTGCTGGCGCACGCCCACCTCAGCTCCGGTCGCAAGGTCGCCATCGTCGGCCACAGCCGTGGCGGGCACTTCGCGAGGGCACTGGCCGTACGCCACCCCGAGCAGGTCTCGCAGGTCATCTCGATGGGTTCGGGCCTGGACGTGCCGTTCGACATCTCCGAGCCGACCCGGCTCGCAGTCGAGGGTGTACGCCGGATGGTGGCGCGCCGCGATCCTGAGCGGGCGGCCCTTGGCTGCTTCACGCACGCGTGCCTGTGCCGTTATGCCCAGGACTACCGCTCGGCGTTTCCGGAGGCGGTGCCGCTGACCTCGATCTACTCCAAGGGCGATGGAGTGGTGCGCTGGCGGGCGTGTGTCGTGCCGTACGCCCGCAACGTTGAGGTGACCGGCAGCCACATCGGGCTGGCCTTCAATCGCCACGCGTACCGCGAGATCGCCCACACCCTTGCGCCGTCCACGTGATCATCGCCGTGATCGGGGCTGGCACGATCGGGCTGTCATGGGCGGCGCTGTTTGCCTCGCACGGCCACGACGTGAGGATCACCGACCCGCGCGAGGACCTCGCCGCCATCGTGACCGCGGGCGTGGCGGAGCTGGCAGGTGTCCTGCCTGGTGACTGGGCGCACCGTGTCGTCGTGTCGTCGTCCTTGGAGGAGGCGGTCACCGGTGCCGACATCGTGCAGGAGAACGGTCCGGAGCGTCTCGAGCTCAAGAAGGAGCTCTTCGCACGGATCGAGAAGGCGTGCCCGCCAGGCGCTCTGCTGCTGTCGTCGACGTCCGGCCTGATGCCCAGCGACATGGGTGCGAGCATGGTGGACCCCGGTCGGGTCGTTGTTGGGCACCCGTTCAACCCGCCGCACGTCGTGCCGTTGGTCGAGGTGGTGCCCGGTGCGCAGACGACTCCTGGGACCGTCGCAGCCGCCGCCGAGTTCTACCGCTCGCTGGGCAAGGCGCCGGTGGTGCTGCGCAAGGAGATCGGTGGCTTCGTCGCCAACCGGCTGCAGTCGGCGGTCTTCCGCGAGGCGGTGCACCTGGTGCTGTCCGGCGTCGTCACGCCGGAGGAGCTCGACCGGGTCGTGACCGAGTCCGTCGGTGTGCGGTGGGCGACGGCCGGGCCGTTCGAGAGCTATCACCTCGGCGGTGGCCCCGGCGGCATCCGGTACCTGCTCGAGCACCTCGGCCCGGGCATGGTCAAGCGCTGGGCCGACCTCGGCCGGCCCGAGCTGACCCCGGAGGTCATCGAGCTCATCGCAGCCGACACCGAGCAGCGCTTTGCCGACCGCTCCTTCTCCCAGCGCAGCGCCGACCGCGACACCGCCCAGCTCGCTGTGATCGCCGCTCGTGACGTGGCCCGGGCAGCTCCAGCATGAGCCCTGGCGGGCCTCTGACACGTTCGGCTGCCAGTGACGCCAGGGGCGGTCAACTCACCATCCCGCCCGCCGCCAGGTGGCGGCGGACCGTCTGTCGATCTGCCCCTCACGTGCGTGTGGTCGGATCAACCCACCGTTCGACCTGCTTGCGTCGGGCGCCAGCCGGCCGCCGCTGATGGTGCTCGGCCGGCATCGATGCCGTCGTCAACCACCTCGCCGCTCAGGTGCTTTTCGCCTCCGCCACCGGGCAGTGGCTGCGCCTCAAGGCCTGTGGCAACGACGAGTGCCAGGTGGCCTTCTGGGACGCCTCAGGCAACGGCCGCGCCGCTGCTGCTCCGGAGCAGACGTCGATGGCCCTCGTCCGGCGGGCTAGGACGCAGTGACCCCGTCCGCGACGGTGCCATCGCCGACCAGCGCCTCGACCTCGGGTCCGGACAACCCGAGCTCGTCGAGCACCTCGCGGGTGTGCTGGCCCAGGTCGGGGGCGGGGCCGCGTGGGGATAGGTCCTGGCCACGCAGGCGCATCGGCGTGGCGACCGTGCGGAACGCACCGACGACCGGGTGCACGACCACCGGGAAGGTGCCGGCTGCCGCAGCGTGCGGGTCGGCGGCGACCTCACTGACGGTAGCGGCGGGCGCCCAGGTCAGGCCCGCGCCGTCGAAGACAAGGGCCCACTCCGACAATGTCCGGGAGGCGAACAGCTCGTCCATCAGGTCGGTCACCTCCGGCATGTGCTCAAAGCGCGACGCCACCGACTCAAGGCGGGGGTCCGCCACCCACTCGGGCCGCCCGACGGCGGTGCAGAACCGCTCCCACCAGTGCGGCTCGGGCATGAACAGCAGTACCCAGCGGTCGTCGGCCGTACGGAAGCTCTCCTGCAGCGCGTGCCGTCGGCGTCGCCGGCCCAGGGTCGGCGGGTTCTGGCCGTCGACCAGGGTTGAGGACAGGTCGGTCGACATGGTCCAGGCGGCGGTGGCCATCAGGTTGACGTCCAGGACCTGCCCCTGACCGGTGCGCTCGACCAGGCGTAGTGCCGCCAGCACGCCGGCCAGCATCGCCAGCGCCGCGGCGTGGTCGCCCTGCGCCGGCCGGGCCCGCGGGGCCTGCTCGCCCGGCTCGGTGATGGCGTGCGTGATGCCGCCCCGGCCGAAGAAGGCGGTGATGTCGAAGCCGGGCCGCGCGGCGTCGGGGCCCTCCAGGCCGTAGCCGGTAAGAGTCGCGTGCACCAGCCGCGGGTTGCGGGCCAGCAGCGCGTCGGCGGCCAGCCCGAACTTCACCTGCCTTCGTCCGAGCAGGTTGTTGACGAAGACGTCGGCGCCGTCGCACAGGCGGCGTACGAGCTCCTGGCCCTCGGGTCGGTCGAGCGCCACGGCGATGCCGCGCTTGCCCCGGTTGTCCTGCTGGAAAGGCGCATCCAGCGGTGGGTCCACCTCGGGCTGGCGGATGACACCGCGGACGGGGTCGCCCCGCATCGGCTCGACCTTGACGACGTCCGCGCCGAGGTCGGCCATCATCGCGGCCGCGCCCGGGGCGGCCATCCACCCGGCCACCTCCACGACTCGAACACCCTCCAGCGGTCGGCTCATCGGCCGGTCCATCGGGGCGCCCGCTTCTCGATGAAAGCCGTCACGCCCTCGTGCGCGTCCTCGCTCACCCGCACCCGGTTCATGGCCTCGGCGCTGCGCCGCCACGCCTCGTCGTCGTCGATCCGCAGCGCGTCGCGCGCGATCGCCAGGCTCTCGCGCACCGCGAGCGGGGCGTTGGTGCAGATCCTCTCGGCCAGCTCGCGGGCCCGCGCTAGCACGTCGTCGGGCTCGACCACGTGGTTGACCATGCCCAGGCTTTGGGCCTCACGGGCGCCGAGCCGCTCAGCGGTGAGGATCAGCTCGATGGCCCGGGCCGAGCCGATGACCCGCGGCAGCCGAAACAGCCCGCCGGCGGCCGCGACGATCCCGCGCGTGACTTCCGGCAGGCCGAAGGCGACGTCGGTGGC
>JAYTHM010000360.1:0-4258 GCA_043732645.1 Frankiales bacterium | reverse complement strand
CAACAGTGGGGCTGGAACCCCTGCCGCGTCAAGACCCCACGCTCGCCTTGTGGACACGCGAGCGTCGCGCTGGTCGAGAGCGGTCTCTAAAGCGCCTTGTTCTTGCCGACCAGCCAATGGCCGCCCTGGCGCGCCATCGTCGGCTCGAACCGACTCTGCGTGATCTTGGGATGGGCGGCGCGCGTGCTGCTGGAGCTCTGGTTCATCAACACCAGCGCCACCACCTGGCTGACGGAGGCACTGATCACGGAGGCGTCGCTGACGTCGGCGACCACGACCGCCTTGAAGCGCGGCACCATGTCGTTGACGAGCTTGGCGGTGGTCTTGTCGTACTCGCCCCGTAAAACACCGATCGCCGCCCGGCCTGCAGCGAAGTCCTTCGCTAAGTTCCGGTAGTCGCAGCTGAAGAACACCACGGCGGGGGCGGCCCACCGGTAGGAGGGCCGCCCCGTGAGCGCCAGTGCAGGTCGTGCAGGTGCGGCTGACTACTTGACGGTGACCGTCGCGCCAGCGGCCTCGAGGGCAGCCTTCGCCTTCTCGGCGGCCTCCTTGTTGACCTTCTCCAAGACCGGCTTGGGGGCCGCGTCGACGAGGTCCTTGGCCTCCTTCAGGCCCAGGCTCGTGAGGGTGCGCACCTCCTTGATGACCTGGATCTTCTTGTCGCCCGCGGCCTCCAGGACGACGTCAAACTCGTCCTGCTCGGCCTCGGCCTCGGCGGGGGCGGCAACGCCACCACCCGCGGGGGCGACGGCGACGGGGGCCGCGGCGGTGACGCCGAAGGTCTCCTCGAACGACTTTACGAACTCAGAGAGCTCGATCAGCGTCATCTCCTTGAACTGCTCGAGCAGGTCGTCCGTGCTGAGCTTCGCCATGATGGCGTCTCCTTCTTGTTGGTGCCGTGCCACGAGTGTGGGAGCCGGCGTACGGGGTGGTGGGTCGGCCGTGGCCGGTTACTCGGACTCGGTGCTGGTCTCGGAGCTGGTCTCGGAGCTGGTCTCGGTGCTGGTCTCGGTGCTGGCCTCGGCGACGGGTGCTTCGGACGCGTGCTCGGTGCCGGCTGCCTCCGCCGCGGGGGCATCAGCGCTGTCTTCGGTGCCGGCTCCCCCATCCGCGGGGGTCACCTCAGCGGCAGGGGCGGTGTCCTCAAGAGCAGCAACACCGATACCACCTGCGAGGACGGATGGGTCCGCCGTGGCCTTGGCCTCCAGGGCCCCCAGTGCGCGGGCAGCCTGCGAGAGCGGGGCGGCGAACAGGTAGACCGCGTTCGTGAGCGAGGCCTTCAGGGCGCCGGCCATCTTGGCCAGCAGGACCTCGCGGGACTCGAGGTCGGCGAGCCTTTTGATCTCGTCAGGCGTGAGCGGCTTGCCGTCCATGACGCCACCCTTGACGACCAGGGCCGGGTTGGCCTTGGCGAACTCACGCAGCGCCTTGGCCGCGGTGACAGGGTCACCGGATACGAAGGCGACGGCGGTCGGACCGGCCAGCAGCCCGTCGAGGCCCTCGAGCCCCGCGTTGCCGGCCGCGATCTTGGTCAGGGTGTTCTTCACGACGCAGTACGTCGTGTCGGCACCCAGTGCGACCCGGAGATCGGTGATTTGCTTGACCGTGAGCCCGCGATACTCGGTGAGCAGCGCAGCGGTGGCGCCGGTGAATCTCTGGGTTAACTCGGCAACGGTGCCGCCCTTGTCGGGACGAACCGTGGCCCTCTTGTGCTCGACCACGCTGATATCAGCCATGGGCTCCCTCTCGTTCGGCGACCCTAGGGGCGTCCCGGCCGGCAACGAAGGACGCCCCGGCGCAGGAGGCGCACGGGGCGTTCCGGTCCCTGAGAGGGGCTGGCAGCTCGTGTTCACACCTGCGCGGGTCGCCCGCCGGAGCGGGACCTTCTGCCAGCTCCCGGTGGGGAACCGACGACCTACGGTCTTTGGCTGTGGTGAGCTTAGCAGTCCGCCAGACCGGCCCCTACGGGCGTGGGCCGGCGGACCGTCGTACAGATGTGCGGGAGTACTGGCGTTGCGGGAGTACCGGGGCTGGCGTGCGGAGTCCACATGTGCGGGTCAACCGTCAGGCATCGGCAGGGTCGTCGACGAGCAGGTTGCGGGTCTTGTTCGGGTCGACGTTGATGCCAGGGCCCATCGTGGTGGAGAAGACGATGCGCTTGAGGTACTTGCCCTTGGAGGACGAGGGCTTGGCGCGCAGGACCTCGTCGAGGGCAGCGGCGTAGTTCTCGACCAGCTTGGTCTCGTCGAACGAGGCCTTTCCAACGACCATGTGCAGGTTATTCTGCTTGTCGACGCGGAAGTTGACCTTGCCGCCCTTGATGTCGTTGATGGCCTTAGTGACGTCAGCGGTCACGGTGCCGGTCTTCGGGTTGGGCATCAGGCCACGCGGGCCGAGGACACGGGCGATCTTGCCGACCTTGCCCATCATGTCCGGCGTCGCGACGGCGGCATCGAAGTCGAGGAAGCCCTTCTGGACGCGCTCGATGAGCTCGTCGCCGCCAACCTCGTCGGCGCCGGCCGCGATCGCTTCGGCGGCCTTGTCGCCCTGGGCGAAGACGATGACGCGGGAGACTTTGCCGGTGCCGTGGGGCAGGTTGACCGTTCCGCGGACCATCTGGTCGGCCTTGCGGGAGTCGACACCGAGGACCATCGCGACCTCAACGGTCGCGTCGTACTTGGTGACGCTGGTGTCCCTGGCGAGGCGGACGGCCTCGAGGGGTGTGTAGATCTTGTCGCCATCGATCTTGGCGGCGGCGGCGGCGTAGGCCTTGCTGCGCTTCATGGTGGTGCCTCTCCTCCCGGTTCGACCGGGACAAGCAGTGGTCCTGACGGACACCGGACGGTCCGGGCCCTCCCACGTCTGGCTCTGTCACAAATCCACACGGCCCTGCCCGTGCGGATTTGCGCCAAAGGTGGTGCAGGTGCGGGTGGTGCTAGTCGGTGACGGTGATGCCCATCTGGCGGGCGGTACCCGCGATGATCTTGGCAGCGGCATCGAGGTCGTTGGCGTTGAGGTCGGACATCTTGGTGGTGGCGATCTCGCGGACCTGGGCCTGCGAGATGGTGGCGACCTTGACCTTGTGGGGGGTCGGGGAGCCCTTGTCCACACCGGCGGCCTTGAGGATCATCCGGGCAGCCGGCGGGGTCTTGGTGATGAAGGTGAAGGTCCGGTCCTCGTAGACAGTGATCTCCACCGGCACGATGTCCCCGCGCTGCGCCTCGGTCGCTGCGTTGTAGGCCTTGCAGAACTCCATGATGTTGACACCGTGCTGGCCGAGGGCCGGGCCGACGGGCGGTGCAGGCGTGGCCGCACCGGCCTTGATCTGCAGCTTGATGAGCCCGGAGATCTTCTTCTTGGGAGGCATGTCTGTCTTTTCCTAGGAGGTGTTGGTGACGTCCTGTTGTGGGAGCGTCCGGTGGTGGAGCGGCTGTGGTGGAGCTCCCGGTTAGAGCTTGGCGACCTGGTTGAAAGACAGCTCGACGGGCGTCTCGCGGCCGAAGATCGACACCAGCACCTTGAGTTTCTGGCTGTCGAGGCTGATCTCGTTGATCGTCGCCGGCAGCGTCGCGAACGGGCCGTCGGTGACCGTGATGGACTCGCCGACCTCGAAGTCGACGGCCTTCTGGGCCACGACGACCTTCTGCTTCGGCGGGGCAAGCTGCTTGACGACCTCGTCGATTGTCAGCGGCGTGGGGCGTGAGGTCTGACCGACGAATCCGGTGACCCCGGGGGTGTTCCGGACCGCGGACCACGACTCGTCGGTCAGGTCCATGCGGACGAACAGGTAGCCCGGGAGCTTCTTACGGATGACCTGCTGGCGCTTGCCACCCTTGATCTCGGTGACCTCCTCGGTCGGGACCTCGATCTGGAAGATGAAGTCCTCCATGTTGAGGCTCGAGATCCGCGACTCGAGGTTCGCCTTCACCTTGTTCTCGTAGCCCGCGTAGGAGTGCACGACGTACCAGTCGCCGGGCAGCCAGCGCAGTGCCTCGCGCAGCTCGTCGGCCGGGTCGCTTGGCTCTGCAGGCGCCGCGGGGGCCTCAGGTGGCATAGCGGCCCCAGTGGGCTCAGCGGTCTGGGCCGGACCAGCAGCCGGCTCGTCGACCGGGTCCACGGCGTCCTGCGGGGCCTGCATGTCCGGCTCGTCCGACGAGCTGATCTCGTCGGCGGAGGGGTTCAGGCTGTACTCCGACACGCTCACGTCCTGTTCTGACATCTCGAGGGACCTACTTGCCGAAGACGACAAGAACGGCCT
>JAYTHM010000359.1:0-13340 GCA_043732645.1 Frankiales bacterium | reverse complement strand
TGCTGGGCCCCGCGGTCGCAGCCGGCATCCTGGAGGACCGTGGCAGCGGCCGGCTCCGCTTCCGGCACGCTTTGGTCGCCGAGTCGCTGGTGGCCGGGTTGCTTCCGGCCCAGCGCTCCCGGAACCACCTCGCGCTGGCACGTGCAGCCGGCGCGACCCACACGGTTCGTGCCGTCACCGTGGCCCACCACCTGGTGCAGGCCGGGGCCCTCGCGGAAACGGCGGAGGTCACTGCGTGGAGCGTGCTCGCAGCAACGCAGGCCGAGGTCGCGGGGGCTCCGCTGGAGGCTGCCCGCCATCTTCGGCTCGCGGTCGACCACACCGACGACGAGCTGGATCGGGCCCGCCTGCTTGAACGGCTCGGGCACTGCCTGTTCAACGCGGGAGCCCACCTGGGGGAGGCGGTGCACGCTTTCGAGGAGGCCCTGACGGGGTACGAGTCCGCGCAGGAATGGCGGCGTTGCGGCATCGTCCACTCCCGACTGGGCAGCCACCTGTCCCTTTACCGCAGTACCAGCGATTTCGACCGCGCGGCGCGGCATTTCGAGCGCGCCACCGCGCTGCTGACGGCGCCCATCGACCGCGCCCACCTGCTTGTGGGGACCTCCACCTTGGCTCTGCTGCGCGGCCGGCCGCGGGAGGCGCTCACCGACTCGCAGGAGGCGCTGCGGATCGCTGAGCAGGCCGACCGGCCGGCGCTGGCGGCGACTGGCCGGCTCATGACGGGTGCCAGCCTGCTCGCGCTCGGCCGGCTGCGGGAGGGCTTCGCGGCGCTGGACGCCAGCTTCTCCGCCGGGCTGGTCATCCGGCCGACCGTCGACGTGCAAACCGCTTGGCACGGGATTGTCGGCGGCGTCGCACTCGACGACCCGGCGCTGGCACGCTCCTACGCCTCGCGCGCCGAGCGGGCGCTCGAAGGCGCCGACCTGCCGGGTCAGGCCCAGATCGTGTCGGACCTGCTGGCGCCGGCCCACGCGATCGCAGGCGACGTGGCAGCGGCCCGGAGCGGGCTGGCACCGGTTGACCTGCTCGGCTTCGAGGTGCAGCGCGAGGGGGTGGTGCCGGCCTACGCCGGCGAGTGGGACGCGCTCGTGCCGGCCATGGAGCGGATGCTCGAGCGGGACGCCGCGGCCGGCCAGGGAGTCCGGGTGGCGGGGCTGTGCTGGGTGCTCGGCTGGGTCCTTCGTCTTCGTGGCGAGCACGGCCGCGCGCGGGCGCACCTGGAGCGCGGGCTGGCGGAGAGCTCCCGTGACGGCAGGGAGCTCGACGCACTGCGGCTGGGGCTTGAGCTGGTTCTGGTCGAGGTGGCCGCCGGCGACCGGAAGGCGGCCGCGGGGCTGCTGAGGACCTGCCGGACTCAGGCCACGGACGAGGACCTGCGCGGCCTGCACGTACGGCTCGACCTGGCCGATGCGGCGGTGCGCGGGTCGGGCTTCGCCGAGGTGGTCGCCGAGGCCGACCTGCGCGGGCTGCCGTTCCTCGCGGTGGATGCCCTCGCCCGGTGGACCGAGGGCGAGCCGCGCCGAGCCGGAGAGCTGCGACTCGAGCTCGTGCGCCGGCTCGACGCGCTGGCGGTGCGTGGGACGGGTTGGGAGGTCCTGCTCGGCACACCCGACACGGTCGCGGCGTCGACCACCCTGCGACTACACTTCGAGGGTGCCACCTGGGCGCTGGGCACCGCCGACGCGCAGGTGCAGGTCCGTGACGGCAAGGGCGTGCGTCACCTCGCGCGGCTCCTGGCGACCCCTCGTCAAGAGTGGCACGCCCTCGACTTGGTCGCGCTCGCCGAGGGAAGCCCCGCGCCAGCACCCCAGCCGCACGCGGGGCACGCCTTCGTCGATGAGCAGGCCAAGCGCGCCTACCGGCAGCGGTTGCGAGAGCTTGAGCAGCTGCGCGACGACGCCGAGCTCGACGGCCGGGACGATGCGGCCGCCCGGGCCGTCGAGGAGCGCGACGCCATCGCCGCGCACCTGGCATCGGCGATGGGCCTGCTGGGCCAGGGTCGCGGTTGGTCCGACGATGCTGAGAGAGCCAGGCAGAGCGTCACGAAGACCCTCCGGACGGCCGTCGAGCAGATCGGGTTGCGGGCGCCGGCCGTCGCGGAGCATCTGCGCGTTTCCCTGCGCACCGGGTTCTTCTGCTCGTACAGCCCGGACCCCGCATCGACCGTGCAGTGGGACGTTGAGGCGAGCCCGGTAAGGGCCGCCAGCCGATAAGCGACCTCCCCGGAAGCCGGGCGCGGCCAGGTCCCTTCGCGCGGCGTAAGAAGCGGCGCCGTGTTTCAGCGGTGCGGTGCCGACAACGGGGAGGTAAGGGCAGCTCGACTTGGGTGCGGTGCCCGATGCGCGTCAGATCTGCGGATCTACAGTGGTGGTGGGTAGAGGCGGGTTCGCACGCGGGTGTCCAGATGTTGCCGGGGTGGCGAGGGTCGTCATGGCTGGAGCAGCCCGCCTGCTTGTGCTGTCACTGCCCACCGCCGGGTCTGGTGGCTGCCCAGGCCGGTAGGGTCCAGGGTGAAGGGGAGTAGCCCACAAGCCAGGATGCCGACATGTTGGTGCGTCACCGGGCCCGGTCCCTGCACCCGCCCTCGTGTGGGTGGGCGAGACCTTCGACCGCTGGTAGCTGACGGGCTGCCGGTTCGAAGGCGCCTTCTCGGCGCTCAGCCCCGACACCGGTGGCTCCCCCCGTCCGAGGGGAAGTTCGTTGAGTCTGAGCCTGGTCGCTGCGACGTTCGCCGTCATCTTGATCGCAGAACTACCCGATAAGAGCCTGTTCGCCTCCTTGGTGCTGGGGACCCGTTACCGGGTTCTGTGGGTCTGGTTGGGCGTCAGTGCCGCGTTCGCGGTCCATGTCGTGATCGCCGTGCTCGCCGGTGGGGTGCTGGACCTGCTTCTGCACCGGTTGGTCGAGATGGTCGTGGCGGTCTTGTTCGCCCTCGGCGCGGTACTGCTGCTGCGACCAGAACGCGGAGGCAGCGATGGAATGCTGCGGGAGGAGACGCAGGGGCTGGAGGAGGCTGCGGACGTGCAGACCCGGCTGGGCACCAGCACCGCACCTTTGAGGGTCGTGGCGACCTGCTTCGCGGTGGTGTTCATCGGGGAGTGGGGCGACATCACACAGATCGCCATCGCCAACCTGACCGCGCGGTATCACGACCCGCTCAGTGTCGGCCTCCGCGCTGTCCTGGCTCTGGTCACCGTCGCCCGCCTTGCCATCAAGGCGGGCAGTGCTCTGTTGGAGAAGGTCAGCGTCGAGGCGATCCGCAAGGTCGGCGGCAGCACCCTAGCCGGGTTCGCTGTGCTGACCGTCGTGCAACTGCTGACCTGACCCGTGACGGCCACCACCCGTCCGGGTGATCCATGTCGTGTGGGCCGAGAACGATGATGCGCGTGTCTATCCGCTGTGCCGCTCGGTGTCACAGACTTCCTGGACGGTCACCCACCCGTCCAGTTCGAAGCCGATGTGGTTCTGGTGGCCGCCTGCGGAATGCCGCAGGCGGCTACGCCGGCATCTTGCGGTGACGCCCGATCTGGACCGTCAGTGGTGGTGGATCTCCGCCGACCTGACGGCCTCCACGCACAGCCCTCGTAACCCAGGCATGTCCTCCGGTTCGACACCCAACGTCGCGGCAGCGGCGAGCAGGTCCTGCTCCAACCGGGTGGCACGCTTGAGGTAGGCAGGCTGCTGCTGGTCGTCCACGAGGACCAGACGCACGTTGTTCTGCTGGGCGGGCGTCTGGACGTTCATGATGGGCAGCGTCATAACGTCATCCTCGACCTGACTTGCTCAACTGTGGGTTGCGCCACGCCGGGAGTTCATTTGACTTCCCAGCACGGCCTCTCGTTACGTTGAGGTGGTCGAATACGAGGCGTACGAGGCCCACCGACCCCAGTCGCCGTAGGAAGCCAGCGGTGGCCTGACACCCCCAAGCACAGGAGGTACGACGCATGTCCACCCACCTGAACCCCAAGCAGACCCAGGACTGGCACGAGGCCGTCGCTGCCGTCGAGCAGGTCGCCGCCAACACCGACACCGAGTCCAGCAGCAAGCAGCCCCTGCTCAGCCTGGTCGAGACGGTCCGCACTGAGCCCGAAGCGGTCCTGCGCGAGGTCGCCCGGATCAAGTTGGAGCCGATGATCCAGCGGATGGACCCCACGACCGCGCAAGCCATGCTCGCCGCCGTCTGGGACGGTGTCGAGCGCCACGTTGGCTGATGACGTGTCAGGTGTTCCGGCGTCATCGGCGGTGACGATGATTTGCACAATGGCTCGGCGTTGCGGCATCGACCAGTCGAGCCAGGCACGCCCAAGGCTCACCAGCTCCGGCTGTTGGAAGGTTCGATCGTGCAGGCTCAGATCCAATTCGCTCAGCCTGTCTGCCAGGCGCCCTGACTGAAGCCCCACAGTCCGATAGGTCGATCACTCACAGTCACGCAAGACGCCGACCGCCGCCCCTTCGTCGGACGCCTGACCCATCAACGGCTCGTCGTCGCCGTCCTGATCCGAGCCACGGTCGTATCGCCGGACCGCAACCCCCAACCCTCAACCCGGGTAAGACATGGCTGACGTGCTCGTATAGAAAAAACGACCGATCACCTGCCTGCGCACCGTGCACAGCAGCACGAGCTCGGCCTACTGCGGCCAAGGATCTTCGCTGTAGCCCGCCGCCAGCCGGTTCCAGGAGACTTTCGGTGCGACAAGGTCCATGCAGATAACCCTGCCTGGCGATCCGGCACGGTGGCAATCGGCTGGCCAAGCTGTAGGAGGAGCTAGGCGCCGTCGTCGCAGACCTAGCCCAGCAGCAACGAACGGCGTCGCGTGATCGCGGATATCAGCGCCGCCTCTGCGCACTCGCCAGTCTCCGGGCATGGGCAGCCCGTGGTCCGCATAGAGAACGGAGAAGCTCTCCCCGCAGGCTTGGCAGGTGTGGTGTCGCGCCGTTTGTCGCTGACAGGTCATCATCGCCAGGGAGTTGAAGCTGGAGGCGGTGGGGTCCACCCGCCGGGGTGACGTTGGTCGACCTTCCCGAGGGGCTGGGAGTTTCTACCGACCGGGCAGGCTTTCATGACCTGCACCGTGAAGGCTGGTGGGATGTTCTGGCTCGGATGGGCGCAGCGGACACGGCGACATCGCCGGTTGCTGTCCATCGTCGATTGCCTCGCGTTCAGTGCTGAGCATCAAGCCTCCTCGGCGCAAGGTCGCGATACTTTCCGCCGCCTCGGCGCGACCGGGTGCGGCACACCGACTCGCAGTGACCGCGGTCAGCTCTCGAGCCAGCTCCGTACGGCGCCCTTGAGAAAGGCGGTCTCGTCAGGCAGACCGTGTGGGCTTCCCGCACGGTGCCCCCACACCCCGGGCAGGGCGGTGAGCTGAGCCTGGGCCAGATGGGGCAGCTCCGCCTCGTTGTCCGCCACCCGGAAGTACAGGTCGGTCTCGCTTGGCAGCAGCAGCGTCTTGGCGGTGATGGCAGACAGGGCGCGGGCCAGATCGCCGTCGTAGAGGGCATTGTCGCTGATGTCGGCCTTCATCCACGTCAGTGCCTGGGCGTACAGGTTGGCGGCCCGGCAGGACGCAAACCCTTCCTCCCAGTCCGTGCGCAGGAACGTCTCGAGGTCGGGGGCGCCGAGCACTGATCGGAACAACTCTTGCCGGTAAAAGTCCTGGCTCAGACCCCAGCCGGCGTAGACGTGGCCGAAGGCCCGCAGGGTAGCTACCGGCTCGGCGGAGAACCGCCCGCCCCCGAGGTGCTCCGGTGCTGCCTCCAGGACGCGCAGCAGCCCGGACAGGAAGACCTTGTTGTGCAGTGCTGTGCGGGCGCTGCCGCAGACGATGATGGCCCGTTCGACGAGGTCGGGGTAGAGCGCAGCCCAATGGTAGCTCTGGATCGCGCCCATCGAGAAGCCATAAGCGGCGGCGACCCGACTGACGCCAAGGTGGTCGAGCAGCCGACGTTGCTGGTGCACGTTGTCGGCGGCGGTCACCAGAGCGGGGTAGTCCGGGTCGTCCGCGGCGCTGGATGAGATACCGTTGCTGAACTGGTCGGGAATGATGACATACCAGCGCTCGGGGTCGAACAGGCTGTCAGGGCCGACTGCCCAGGCCTCGGCGTCGTGGGTCGCGGTGTAACTGCAGGGGAAGACGATGGCGTTGTCCCCTGCGGCGTTGAGGGCGCCGTGCGCCTGCCAGCCCAGTCGGGCGTCCCGCAGGACCCCGCCCTTGTCAACGACGAGGTCGCCGAGCTCCAGGACGCCGGAGGCGACGGGCCAGCCAGTGGTGGGCAGCGGGTCGGTCATGTCATCCTCGGCTGCAGCTTGGTGACGGTCTTCTGGATGCTGGCCCGGGCCGGACCTGCACGCAGGACAGCGTTCCCGGGTCCCACTCGGGGGCGTTGGCGACGTCGGCCAGGCAGGCGATGACGGTCGCCGGTGGCTTGTCGACGACGAAGGTGCGCGAAACGGAGACCACGGGGCTCCTCCAGGATCAGGGATCGGTAGCCGTCATCCTCTCCCATCGCCGGAGGGCGCCGTGAGGGGTCAGGATACGAACGCCAGATCGTCGTAGTAGTAGGTGTTGTCGGCCACTAAAGGTGCATAGCCGCCGTTGCCTCGACCGAAGTCGAAGAACAACGACACCTCGTTGTAGGTGTTAGCCACGTTCATCATGGCGGTCGGCTTCAACCGATCGTACGTCGTCGGGCCGTGCGGGATGTAGTGCGTGGACGGATCGCTGCAGTCGTAACTCAAGTTCTCCGAGGCCCCCGAGACGCTGGTGAAGGCGTCGGTTTCGCAGTTGATCCCCGGGTTCCCGGCGCTCTCCACCTTTATCCGTACCCGGACGCCGGTAGCCGGGCTGTAGATCCGCATCGTCATCTTGGTTTTCGTCGCGGTGAACGGGACCGTCGCGACGGAGAAGTTCGGGTCGGTGGAGGCCGTGGTGCCGGCCCACTGCTCGGATCCGACCGCCTTGATGGTGTGTGCGACGAGGTTGCTGCCCCCGGCAGGATCGGTGACGAGCGCACTGGCGGCACCGGACAGACCGAAGTCAGTCAGGGTGTAGCTCTTTGCGGGGTCGTCGAACGTGACCGACCACGGCGCCGGCGGCGGAGGCGTCACCCACCGAAGGTGAAGTCAAGATCGTCGACGTAGTTGGTCTTCCCGGTGCCGACGGTGCCGACGTCGAAGAAGATCGACACCTTGCTGTCGGTCAACGTCGGGTTGAGCGCCCTTGCCGCCGACCCTGAAGTGGAAGCCCTCGCTGGTGACCTCCACGACCCCAGTCAGCGACAGGGTGAGCACGCGGACATCGTCGGCGTCGGTGCCCGCTCGCCGAACCCCTGCTCTTCCCACCACTGCCGCCTCACGGCCAGCCTAAGAGCCCGGACGGGGGTGCGAACGCTAGCGTCCGGGGGGTGGATCTCGCGGCACGGCGACTGCTGGCGCTGCTCCTCGGCTGCGTCGCGGTCCTTACGTTGTCGGGCTACTTCCTGAAGGCCCAGTGCATCGGGCACTACAACGAGCGCCGGGACCGGGTCCTGTGCAGCAACGACATCCAGGTCTTGTATCTCGTGCGCGGTATGCACGAGCACCCCTTCCCTTACGTGCACGGCGACCTGGTGAACCACCGTCTGGTCGGAGGCGCGCTGGAGTACCCCGTGCTGACCGGGCTGTTCGCCTGGGTGCCGGCTCTGCTGGTGCACGACGATGGCGGCTATCTGCAGGTGACAGCGCTGCTGCTCGCGCCGTTCTCGTTCCTCACGGTGTGGCTGCTGGCCAAGATGGTCCGCTGGCGGGCCTTCCTGTACGCCCTCGCGCCTCCGCTGGTCTGGTACTCCTTCCACAACTGGGACCTGCTTGTGGTCTGCGCCACGGTGGCCGCGTTCTACACCTGGTGGCGCCAGCGCTTCGCCTGGTCTGCCGGCTTTCTCGCGATCGGGGCCTGTCTGAAGTTTTGGCCGATCTTCTTCCTGCTCCCGCTGCTGCTGGACCGGCTCGCAGACCGCGACCGTTCCGGTGTCGGCTGGTCCCTCGCGTCCTTCGCGTGGGTCTTCGGCGCGGTTAACGGCGCGTTCTTCCTGGCCAGCCCTCGCGGCTGGTGGGCCTCGTACGCGTTCCAGCAGGAACGGGCCGCCGACATCACGAGCAACAGCATCTGGTTCTGGGGCTTTCCGTCGCTCACCACCGACGACCTCAACACCCTGATCCCGGTCCTGCTCGTCCTTGGCACTGCCGTCGCGTGTGGCGTGGGTTGGTGGCGGGCGCGGGCCGAGGGTGTCTTCCCGTTCGTTCAGGTATGCGGCGCGGTGCTCGCGGTCTTCATGCTCACGAACAAGGCGCACAGCCCGCAGTACGCCCTCTGGCTGCTGCCGTTCTTCTGCCTGCTGCGGCTGCGGTGGGGGTGGTGGCTGGGCTACATGCTCCTGGACCTCTGCACGTACGTCGGGATCTTCCGCTGGTACTACGCACTGTCCCAGGGACACGACTTCGGGCTGGCCAAGGTGTCACTCGTCGTGGGCGTCTGGGGGAGGGCCGTGATGCTGCTGCTGCTCATCGCCGTGTTCCTGCGCTCGCAGCCCGCGATGGACGACCCCGGCGACCTGACGGCCCGCGACCGACTGGCTGTCGGGGTCTGAGGGTGGCTGAGGAACGCTCGCCGGTCCCGCTGTCGAACTGGTTGTTTGCGCTGGCCGTCGTGGTGGGGGTCTTCCTGCGCACGCTCGTGGCGCAGTCCGTCGGTGGTCGGCTCGACAGCGACCAGGCCATCGTCTACCTGATGGCCCGGCACGGTGGGGGCGGCTGGCTGTTCTGGGGCCAGCCGTACGGCGGCACCCTGTTGCAGGTCACCGCGGCGGGGGCCTTCAGCGTGTTCGGTCCGAGCGTCCTGCTGCTGCAGGCCGTCGAGGCGCTGTGGTGGCTGGTCGCAGCGCTTCTCCTGCGGACCCTGGGCGCGCGGCTCTGGGGTGTGTTCGCCGGCGACCTGGCCGGGGCGTTGCTGCTGCTGCCCGGTCCGGTACTCCTGTGGCTCACAGTCCGCGACCCGGGCTTCTACGGGCCTACCGTCGCGCTCGGGGTCGCCGTGCTGCTGCTGGCGCTCACCACGGAGCGGCTCACGCCGAGGTTGGCGCTGGCCCTTGGAGTCCTCGCCGGGCTGGCCGTGTGGACGTCCCCGATGGGAGCGGCTTTCGTCGTACCGGCTGGGTTGTATGCCCTGCTGCGCAGAGGAACTGCCCGCATCGCGATGCTCGCCGGCGGGTTGGTGGGCCTCGTGCCGCTGCTGATCGGTACGGCGCGCAACACGGGGGCTCCCGCGTCGACCCAGAAGGTGCCGCTGTCGGAACTGCCGACCCGCGTCAACCAGGCGGTCTTCGACCTGCTCCCCTCAGCGTGGGTCGGTGAGGCGCACAGCAAGGCGGTCCTCATCGGCCTCGCCTGGTGCCTTCTGGTCGCAGGTGCGGCTGCGGTCGGGGTGGTCAGGCGGTCCTGGGCGCTGGTCGTCCTGGCTGCCGTCGCGGCGCTCAGCGTCGTCGTCGTCGCGGTGGGACTCACAGTGGTCGCGCCCGTCTCCCTGCGGTACGCCGCGTTGCTGGCGCCCGTCCTGCTGCTGTTGCTCGCCGGCCTGGCGAGCCGCCTCGGAGCCGCCCGCTGGAGCGGATGGTTGCTCGTTCTGGTGCTCACCGGCCTGACCTTCTCGGTGTCCGACCGGGTCACGCACGGCTTCCGGTCCGCCGCCGGCAACCATTGGGCGGGGGAGGGGGGCGACCTGCGGCGCAACGGCAACGGCAACGACTATGCCCGGGCCGGGTCGACGGACCTGCCGGCGCTCGTCGCGCACCTGCGGTCCCTGGGGGTCACGGCCGTCTATGCCGACTACTGGGTGGCCTATCTGATCGACGCCCAGAGCGGAGAGCAAATTATCGCGGCGCCTCTGGTCGGTAGCCGCTGGCAGCCCTACGTCGACCGGGCCGAGACGGCCGCGCGTACCACGATCGTGGTCTTCGGTGGGCTGGGGAACGAGGCCGCGATCCGGGGGAACGCGGCCCTTCCGCCGTACCGGGTGAGCACGGTGGCGGAGTTCACGGTCTTCGTCTTCGACGGGCACGTGCCGAGTGACCAGCTGCCTCGGGGCCTGTACTAGCAGGCGTCGGTCGGCGTCGTCCCTGGTTGCTTCACCTGGTCAGGCGGTGCGGGCTACGCCGATCGTCCGGCAAGGCTGCCGGGAAGGTTGGTCGGAAGCGAGTGCGGCGCTGGCTACGTCGCTGCCGAGTAGCTCCTGCGCCAGGGCGAGGCGCATCCCTTCGGGGTCGAGCAGGTCGATGAGCAACGAGGGTGGGATGCCGTCGCGCAGGAGCTTGGGGGCGAGAGACGATCCGGACAGGGGAAGGGTGGTCATCTCTATCTCTCGACCTCTAGTCGAGGGTTCATGAGGGCTGCAGGGGGTGAAATCTTGGACAAGCTGTGCGCCCACCCGTCGGTGACGGCCTGGCTGCCGTCGAGGGAGATCACCAGGGCCTGGTAGCCGTCGGGAAGCACCTCGACCCCCCGGACGAACGCCGCGGTCGCCAGCACGTCCGCCCAGAGCAGGGACGGTCCGCTGACGGTCACGCTCGCCACGGAGGTCGACGCCGTACCGGTGGATGGGTCGTAGAGGTGTGCGCCGCGGGCCGAGGTGCCGCTGGTGGCGACCGCGCCGGAGAGCCGCACCGCGACCGCAGCGATCGCCCTCGGGTCGAGCGGGTCGGAGATGCCGACCCGGAACGGCTCGCCGCTCGGGCAGTCCACGACGACGTCGCCTCCGGCGTTCAGGCACCAGTCCAACCCGAGGCCGGCCAGCCGAGCGGAGGCGCGTTCGGCGGCCCACCCTTTGACCATTCCCGAGGGGTCCCAGATGCCCAACGGGGTGCGCGCGTCGAAGGCGCCGCCGGTCAGCGCGTGGGCCTGGTCGCAAAGGAGCTGCACCTCGAGCAGGTCCGGCGACGCCTCGAAGGCCTCACCCCGCCCCAGCCTGCTCACCTCGCTGTCCGATAGGTACGGCGAGAAGCGCGCGTCCGCCTCGCGCAGGTCCGCGTAGGCAAGCTGGACGGCCGCATCGACCCCGTCGCCGCGGGCCCCGTCGCCGCGCACGAGAACGCTGACCGGCAGGCCCATGACCTGTTCGACCCAGGAGCGCTTGTCCGGTCCCGTCACAGGTGCGCCTGGTCGAGGGCGGACGGCAGGGAGCCGGCGTTGCCCTGCCCGGTGACGGAGGTTGCGGTCATGAGCGTCATTGTGGTCACCCGCCATGGGCGAACGCTGGCGCCTGCCTGTGAGGTGGCTGTGCGGCACGTCACCGGAACGTCACCTCGCCTCTACCCCCGGACGGCCCCTCGGCTCTACCGTGCTGAGCATGAGCGAACAACTAACCGGTCTGGTGGTCTACGGCACGAGCTGGTGCGGGGACTGCAAGCGGGTCAAGCAGCTGCTCGGCGAGCAGCGGGTGCCCTACAGCTTCGTCGACATCGACAGCGACACCGAAGGACTCGCCTACGTCGAGCAGGTCAACGCCGGCAAGAGCATCATCCCGGTGATCCGGTTCGAGGACGGCACGACCCTGGTCGAGCCGTCGAATGCGGAGCTTGCCCAGAAGCTGGGCCTCAAGACCGAGGCCAAGAGCCCCTTCTACGACCTGATCGTCGTCGGCAGCGGTCCTGCAGGGCTCACCGCCGCGCTCTACGCCGCACGCGAGGGCATCAGCACCCTCGTCATCGAGCGGGCCGGTGTCGGCGGGCAGGCCGGCGTGACCGAGCTGCTCGACAACTTCCCCGGCTTCCCCGAGGGAGTCACCGGGGCCGACTTCGCAGCCCGGCTCCGGCAGCAGGCGGAGCGGTTCGGGGTGGAGCTGCTGCAGGCACAGGATGTCATGACGGTCCTGGTCGAGGGCGACTACCGAGGGGTGCGTACCGCGGGGGGCCACGAGCTGATGTCCACGGCGGTCCTGCTCGCCCTCGGCTCGACGTACAAGAGGCTGGGGGTGCCGGGGGAGGAGGACTTCATCGGTGCGGGGGTGCACTTCTGCGCGACGTGCGACGGGGCGTTCTACAAGGGCAAGCGGGTGCTGGTCGTCGGCGGTGGCAACTCCGCCGGCGAGGAGGGGGTGTTCTTGACCCGGTTCTCCCCGGACGTCACGATCGCGACGCAGGGACCGGGGCTGACGGCCAGCAAGGTCGTCGTGCAAAAGGTCGAGGAGAACGCCGCGATGACGGTGCGGCCGATGACGACCGTCGCGGAGTTCAAGGGCGACAAGAAGCTCACGTCGGTCGTGCTCCAGGACACCACGACGGGCGAACAGAAGGAAGAGGCCTTCGACGGGGTCTTCGTCTTCATTGGGCTGAGCCCCAACACCGACGTGGTGAGGGAGGTCGTTGAGCTCGACGCGCAGGGCTTCATCGTGACGGACGCCGCGCTGCAGACCTCGGTGCCGGGGGTCTTCTCGGCCGGCGATGTCCGCGCCGGAGCGACCAAGCAGGCGGCCTCCGCGGCCGGTGAGGGCGCGGCGGTGGCGCTCGGGATCAGGCGCTACGTCGAGGCCCGTGGCAGTGGCGGCCGGCCGATGGGGATCGACTGACGGCTACCAGAGGTGTGCTACGTCGATCACCCACTGGGTGCCGGACCGGAACACCCGGAACGGCAGCCGCGCGCGGACGCCCACACCGACGGTCGTGTAGCCCTTGAAGCTGCCGCCAGACGGGACTTACTGCGCTCTGGTCCACGACCTCCAGGAACGCCCCACCCCGAAGCGGTACGAAGGCCCCGACGGGCAGGTCGAACCCAGCGGCAGCGGTGACGGCGGTGAGCGTCGTGGGCATGGCGGGCTCCTCGGCAAGGTGATCGGACACCCGCGCTGACGCCGAGCACGCCCAAACGGTTGACTGACCTCATGGCCTTGCGCGGGGAGTACGCACCGAGCTCGCAGCAGTGGGTGCGCGACGAGGTCGAGCACTACGAGCGGACCGGCGGTTCCGCCTGGCGGGACCGACCGGTGGTGCTGCTCAGCACCGTCGGCGTTTGCACCGGCCTGCTGCGCAAGACGCCCCTGATGCGGGTCGAGCACGCCGGGACCTACGCGGTTGTCGCCTCGCAGGCGGGGTCGGTCGCGCACCCGCACTGGTACGCCAACGTGCTCGCCCACCCGGAGGTGGACCTGCGCGACGGTGCAGTGACCCGCTCGTTCCTAGCCCGGGAGGTCCACGGCCCCGAGCGGTCCGCATGGTGGTCCCGGGCCTGTACGGCATTCCCGTCGTTCGTGGATTACCAGAGCCGCACCCGCCGGCGGATCCCGCTGCTCCTGCTGGAAATCAACGACCAGGCG
>JAYTHM010000358.1:0-4262 GCA_043732645.1 Frankiales bacterium | reverse complement strand
GGCATAGAGTGCGGTCGCAAGGGTGTCCAGGTCGGCGTCCACGCGAACCTCCTGTTCGGCGTTGGGTAAGCACGCCGATCCTGGGCACCCTTCAACACACCTGTGAGCGCAACACGCCGCCGGACCCCTTGGAATCGATCATCTAGTCGGCGTACGACCACGTCAGGCGCGTTGCATCGAGTGCGGCGAGGTCAAGGAGCCGGCGAGCTTCGGCCTGGCGATCCTGTCGTTCAGCGACCCGGACGGCGTGCACCTCGAGTTCGGCGCGCCGCTGTCCTGAGCCGGGAACGGCAATGCCCGCCGCGGCCACCCATGGGGGTGGCAACGGCGGGCGTCGTACGACGGTGCGTTAGGCGGACGGCGCCCGGTACCGGCGTAGAAGGCCGCTGTCGTTGCGACACTGATAACCGGGCGTAGGTCACCGCGTAGGCGGTGCCCCCTAACGGGTGAACTGTCCGAGGGTCCAGTTCCATTCGCTAGGTGGCGTCCACAGGCAAGAGCTGGAGTTTGGCCGAGATCAGCTGTCCGAGGGCGGAGCACGGTGGGTCGCGAGTGCGGTTCGATGGCCTGCCCAAGGCCGGGTAACGCATCTCCGAGAGTGTTCTCAGCTTCAGAATGCTCTCGGAGATGCGTTGGGGGGCGGCGCCTCGGCCGCCGAAGCCCGAAGAGGCGCTACCACTGGTTGGGGATGGGCACTCCGGTCACGGACGTGTCGTCGACGAATTGTGTGACCCATGGCTGAGCGGGCCATGCCGTGAGGGCGTATGTGCCCGTGTCGTACATGGAGCCCGCTGCGGTGGACAGAAAAGTCCAGGATCGCGGCAGAAAGTGGCAGCACTGACCAGCACGGCACCCGCACAGACACCGGATCGTGCCGAACAACCACTGGTAAGCGGCCACCGTCGGCCGCCGAGGAGCATCGCCATCATCTGCCGCCGCAGCCCTTGTAGGCGCTGTCGTCCATTGCCGTGTTGTTGCGGTGGCGGCGTGTGGCGCCGCCCTGAGCCTTGCTGTCAATGCTTACAACTGCAGGTCCGCAGTACTCATGGGTTCGGGTCCGACTCTGTGGCACCGTCGGAACTTGCCGGGCTTGGAGGTGTCAGCGTGTTCGTGGGGATGCCTTTTGTGGTGGCGGGCCCGTGGCCGTCACCAGCGGTAGCAGCACGACGAAACGTGCACCGAGACTGGTGGCTGCGACGGTGATCTGCCCGTGGTGACGTCGCACGATCTGTCGGCAGATCGCTAGGCCGAGTCCCGCTCCGCCGCCTGTGGCTGTGCGGGCACGCGCCGTGTCGAGTCGGGCGAACCGTTCGAAGATCCGCTCTCGGTCCGCGGCGGGGACGCCGGGTCCGTCGTCGGCGACCGAAAGGACGGCCTGCTGGTCCTGGATGGATAGGCCCAGCGTGACCGTGGACCGGGCGTGTGCGACCGCGTTGTCGCCGAGGTTCCGCAGCAGTCGGGTCAGGTCGCTGCGGGAGCCCTGGATCCGTATGGCGTCCGGGCCCACCACGGTGACGGTGGCGCCTTCAGTCCGCAGCCGCCCGGCTTCTGCAAGGAGCAGTTCGTCGAGGTCGACCGGTCCGTGGTCAGCTTGGGGGGCTCCTTCGTCCGCTCGGGCGAGGTACAGCAAACCGTCGAGCAGGCTCGACATCCTCTCGGTCTGCACTGACATGCGACCCAGGACTGTCCCCGGGTCGTTCCCGTTGGGGTAGGCCAGCGCTACATCGAGCTCGGTCTGCAAGGCGGCAAGCGGGCTGCGGAGCTCGTGGGAGGCATCACCGACGAGCTCCCGCTGCCGAAGCGTGGCGTCCTGGATCCGGGCCAGCATCGCGTTCATCGTCTGGGCCAGCCGGGCGATTTCGTCCCCGCTGTCAGGTGCGGGCACACGCGCGTCGAGCTGCGTCCCATGGATGGCCGCCGCGCTCGCCCGCATCTTTTCAACCGGGCGCAGGGCGCGACCCACTGCTCGCCAGATCGCGGCCGCGACGACCATCAGCAGCACCGGGAGCCCCAGGACCAGCAGGACGGCGAGCCGGGCGGTGGTGAGGTCGACCTGTCCCAGTGAGGTGGCAACATAGACCCATCCAGGACCCGACGGCAGCTGCACCGGTTCGGCGGTGACACGGAACGACTGCCCATGGTCGGCGATCGGCAGCCCTGTCCGCGTGCTCACCTGGTGCCGTCGTGTGATGGGTGCAGAGGGCAGCAACGCAGGCTCCCCGGTGATGTTGGGGCTCGCCGCGACAACCGTTCCGGCAGCGTTGAGCACTTGGACGACAGAGGACTCCTCACCGGTGCTGGCCACCGTGGCCTGCAGCCGCCCGGTCGCCGCCAGCGCCGCCACGTCGCGCGCCCGTGCCGACCCAGCTGCGTCCACGCTCCCGACGAGGGATCGGTGCACCAGCACGACCAGCAGTAGCCCGCCCACGGCCAGTGACAAGGCGACCACGAGTGTCGCGAGCACGGTCGTTCGGACTCGCACGCCACGCCGAGCGCCCCAGAGGCGACCCAGGGGCAGGCGGTCAGGACTGTGCGGGCTCATCCGCAGGCTCCTCCGCCAGCAGGCGGTAGCCGGCACCGCGGACAGTCTGTATCGTCTGCACGCCGAACGGGGCGTCGAGCTTGCGTCGCAGGTAGCCGATGTAGACGTCGACGACGTTGGAGTCCATGCCGACGTCGGCGTTCCACACGTGCTCGACGATCTCCTGGCGGCTCACGACCTGCCCCTGCCGTCGGGTGAGCAACTCCGCGAGCGCGAACTCGCGTGCCGTCAGCGTCACCTCGTGCTCGCCTCGAAAGCACCGGCGTGCCGCGGGGTCCAGCCGCAGGTCACCCACCTGCAGGTCAGGGGCGCGGTCGGAAGGGGCGCGCCGGAGTAGCGCGCGCAGGTGGGCCAGCAGCACGACGTAGGAGAACGGCTTGGACAGGAAGTCGTCGGCCCCGAGGTCCAGCGCGTCGGCCTCGTCGTACTCTCCGTCCTTGGCCGTCAACATCAAGATCGGGACTTGCGAACCGGATCGACGGAGCTGGCGGCACACCTCATACCCCGACAGGCCCGGCAGCATGATGTCCAACACGACGACAGCCGGGTCAAGCTCCTGAGCCATCCACAGCCCCTCCACGCCGGTTGCGGCGCTCAGCACAACGAACCCCTCCGCCGACAGACCGGTGACCAGCGCCTCACGAAGGGCTGGTTCGTCCTCTACGACGAGCACCTTCACGGGCGGCCGCCGCGCCTAGGCCACACAGCCAGCAGGACCGCTACACCCAAGAGACCAGCCACGACGGCGACCTGTCCGGACAAGCCCAAGCCCTCTCCGACGTGACGGGTCACGACGGCGACCAAGACAAAGCACACCATCGCCACGTGCACCGCGGCTGCAACCCGAGCGACGGTCGCCTCCGACAGTCCTGATGTCGTCCACTGCTGAAGTCCCGGTGCAGCGATCGTCATGACCTGCCTCTTCCCGACTCGGTGGTGCCCATGCGTAAGAGGGTGCCTAGAGGAACATAAGAGGAGTATGAGCAGCCTCAGGTAGATCTCCACCCGGCTCCGGACGCCTCTCTCACGCTGCTCTTAGGGCCATGTCGGCAAGGTCGTCTCCATGCAGGGAGGCCCTGCACAGCACCGCACCTCACAGGAGAGCTCATGAACAAGGCCAAGATCACCCTCGTGGCGCTCAGCGTCGCCGCTCTAGGCGCCGCTGGCGCCGGGACCGCGTTCGCAAGCACCCACAGCCCCGCTGTACGGCCCGTGCACGCCCAGGTCGTCCAGGTTCCCGCCGAGGCCCCTGGCACCGAGACGGCAGACGGGCCCGGCGGCCCGAACGTGCAGCAGGGCGACCAGAACGCGCCCGACACTGCCAGCAGCACCGACCAGGCCGACACCGCCAAGGGCTCCGCGGACCAGACCTCGACCGAGTCGGCTGGCTCGGAGAAGGCCGGGGCCTCTGACGGCCCTGGCGGCTACGCCGACCCGGCTGGCAACGCCGACACGCAGCAGGAGGGCGAGCACTAAGTCCACCTAAGCCGGTCAAGCGGCGCGTCCCCGACACATCGGGGGCGCGCCGCATTTCGTCGTGGTCACGACCCGCGAGACCTCCCCGGTAAGGGCGCGCGCGTAAATAATCTGGGCGGTGGAGTTACATTCGTGTGGTTCGGGGTTTCAGGGTGTAGTTCCAGTCTCCGTGGAATGCGTCGGGCTTGAGTTGTGGGGCGAGCGCGTCCATTTCCTGCTTGGTGATCTTGATGCCGCGTGGGTA